>SPDA01000001.1 GCA_004525155.1 Spirochaetales bacterium | reverse complement strand
GGTCGATGAAAACTGCATTGTCCGGCAGTCCGAAGAACTGTGGCACCAGGGAACCTGCAGCAAGCTGCTGAAACTGATGCAGGGCAGGGATCGGCCTACCGCGCTCTTCGCGTCCAACGATTACAAAGCCCTGCGTGTCCTGCGGATCTTGAAGCAGGCGGGTGTTCTCATACCGGACGAGGTTTCCCTGGTGGGCTATGACGATATTGACACCGCTTCCCTGGTACACCCTGCCCTTACAACCGTGCATCAGCCCGTGGACAAAATGATTGAGCTGGGAGTGAAAATATTGATAAATATTATTGAAAAAAAGGCATTTGAGCATGGTGATGACAGGAACATCATGCTCAAGCCCTGGCTTGTGGAACGCGAATCCACTGAAAGGATTCGTTAAAATATTTTACAGAGGAGAAGTACCTGGAAAAACAGAATACCCGTATACCTGTGGGTACCGCTGCCTGCCGGCGGAATGGTGTCTGCCGGAGGTAAACAGGAAGGCGGAGAACGGGCGGAAAACCTATGGCAACCGCCCGGCGGACTTTCCGGGAAGCATTAGTACGGAAGTACAGGGAAAATTACTGGAGCCGGTGTTCCCGGGTGCCGTGTTGTCCGGAATTCGCGCGCTCCGTCAGCCCTTAAACTGCAAACTTTACCAGGCCGGCTTTGCCATTCCGGGGGGCCGGACTTGTGGGTTTTAATATGAGTATACATATGATACAGGAGGATGATGCAAAATGAAAATCGGCATGAACACGCTTCTCTTTACCGCTTACTTCAAGGACGAACATACCAAGCTGTTTAAAAAAATCAAGGATATAGGGTTTGACGGAGTGGAAATAGCCCTGGCAGCCAAGGGTGATTTCGATTACAAACGTACAGCGGACGCCATGCGGAAACAGGGTCTCGAATGCGCCGCGATCTGCGGCATGTTCGGCACGGACAGGGACATACGCGGACCGAACAAGGCCTATATCAAAAACGGCATCCAGTACTCCAGGGACCTCATTGACTGCGCAAAGGCCTTAGGCTGCGAAATCGCGGCGGGGCCTTCATATTCCGCGGTCGGGCGCGCCAACATGGAGACGCCGGAAGACAGAAAGGTCCAGTGGAAAACGGTCGTTCAGAACCTTAAGGAAATCTGCAAGTACGCGGAGGACCAGGGAATCTATGTCGCCCTGGAACCGTTAAACCGCTTCGAAACGGATTTTATGAACATCTGCGGCGATGCGATCAGGATGATAAAGGAAGTCGGCAGCCCCATGCTGAAGGTCCATCTCGATACCTTCCACATGAACATAGAGGAGAAGGATTCCGTCCAGGCGATTCTCGACGCAGGCGATCTGCTCTATCATTTTCACACCTCCGAGAACGATCGCGGAACACCTGGAACGGGGCAGGTACCCTGGAAGGGAATAGCGAAAGCTCTGAAAAAGATAAAGTACAAAAGATGGGTGTGCATCGAATCGTTTACGCCGGACAACAAGATAATAGCGAAAGCCGCCTCTGTCTGGCGGCAGACCGAGAAAAATGAAATTTCCCTCGCCGAAAAAGGCTTTAAATTCCTAAAGGAATTGCTGCCGAATTAACCCGGGTTTGGGAGCGGCGGAGAAATGCAGCGGTTCACGCTTAAAAATTATTTTTACAGGAGATATTTATATGGCCGACAAACGTCTTGCCCTGCTTACAAAAGAACTTGCTAAAAGCAACGGAATTCTTCCGTTAAAACCCGCCTGGGTGGCCAGGGATTTCCTGCCCCCCGGGAAACGCTTAGGTCTGCCGGAGGACGCCTATAAGGCGGGAAAGCGCGGCTGGATCAGCGAACGCTGGCTGGCCTCCGTAACACTGGCGGACAACGCCGTGGGACCTCCCGACGAGGGCTTGAGCTATCTCAATCTGGAAGGAAAGGAAAAGATGACCCTCAAGGAGGCGGTTGACCTTGCCCCCGGCACTATCATGGGAAAAACCTACGCGAAGACCCACAAAGGCCTGGGAAGGCTTGCCAAGATCTACGATTTCAACTCGCGCATTCCCTATCACATTCACCAGATGGAAAAGGACGCTAAACTGGTAGGCCGCAATTCCAAGGACGAGGCATATTATTTTCTGGAAAATGTTCCCATGGGTCCCCACCCGGAAACATTTTTCGGTGTGCACCCGCATATCGTGAAGGAGAAAAAATTCGACATCCTGCTTCCGCACCTGGTCGAATGGAAGGACGACCTCATCCTGCGTCATTCCCGGGCCTACCTCAACGCAGCCGGTGAAGGGTTCTTTCTCGGCTCCGGTCTGCTGCATGCGCCCGGAACGGCCCTTACCCTGGAGCTGCAGGAGGATTCCGACGTGTTCGCCATGCTGCAGGCCTTAAACGCGGGCAAGATAATTTCCAAAGACCTGCTTTTCAAGGACGTGCGGAAGAGCGATCGGGAAAAGAAAGGAGAACGCGTCATTCTGGATCAGCTTGACTGGCCCGGCAACGGGGATCCTTTCTTCTATGAAAACCATCACCTGTCGCCCATACTCTGTTCCGAACAAACCGGAGGGAAGGAATACTGGATCTATTACAACACGAAGAAGTTCTCGGGCAAAAAGATGATTGTTCGGCCCGGCAAGTCCATGAAAACAAAAGAAAAAGGCGTTTACAGTATCCTCGTCTGGCAGGGGAGCGGGACATTTGACGGGCACAAGATCAAGGCCGGCGATTTTGACAGGGACGAACTGCTCGTTACCTATGACAAGGCAGTCGAGGAGCTGGAAGTGAAAAATACCGGTAAAAAAGATCTTCTGCTTTTCAAATTTTTCGGGCCGGGCATAAACCCGGACTGTCCGATGATAAAACCCTATAAAACATAAACGAAGAAACAAGGAGAATACGATGGCTGAGAAAATGAATGCCCAGGTTTTTTATGAAAAGGAAAAAATGAATTTTGAAGAGATACCTGTTCCGAAGGTGACGGATATCGATGTGCTGGTAAAAATTAAAAACGTCGGTATCTGCGGATCGGATATTTCCTATTACTACGGCATGAGCCCCCTCGGCACCTCGAGCGGCAAGGGACCGCTGGTTCTCGGCCACGAGTTTAGCGGTGAAGTCGTAAAAGTAGGCGCCGTGCCGGCGGACATGGGACTTTTCAAACCGGGAGACAGGGTCGTGGTGAATCCTGTTCAGCAGTGCAACGCCTGTTACGACTGTGCCGCCGGCAATTCGCACATGTGCAAATTCCTTAATGTTCCCGGCGTATCGACCAACGGCGCCTTCGCGGACCTCTGCGTGTCGCGGTATACGGGGCTGTTCAAGCTGCCGGACAACATCAGCTACGCCGCGGGCGCGATCATCGAGCCGCTGGCCTGCGCGGTAAACGGGTTCAACAAACTGGACGTCAGGTCAGGGCAGTTCGTTGTCGTCTTCGGACCGGGGCCGATAGGACTCATGATGGTGCAGATAGCGAAAAAAGCCTTCGGCGCGGGCAGGGTCGCCATGGTGGGCACCAGGGATTACCGGCTTGACGGGGCGAAAAAGGCCGGCGCTGATTACTGTTTCAACACTGAAGAGCCCGGTTCGAAATACTACGTAAAGGACCTCAAAAAGAAAATCGCGGAAATAACGGACGGCAAACTGGCGGACAGGATTATCGTACCCACAGGCTCCAACGAGGCCTTTGAACTGGGCGTGGAAATCGGCGGCAACTGTTCCATCATCGTGCACTTCGGCCTTCCCGACGGAGACGCGGCATTTAAGATTCCCGCCCTGAGTTTTCATACCATGGACAAGCAGATCCGTTCCGCCTGGCTCGCGCCCATGGTGTGGCCGCAGACGATCCGCATAATTCAGGAAGGGCTTATCGATCTGGAATCCCTCATCACCCACAAGGCGCCGCTTAAAGAAACGAAACAGGCCATCATGGATCTCAAGGCCAGAAAAGGAAATCCCATGAAAGCCGAAATCGTCATGGATTGACGCGATAAAATGGAGGAAGTCTATGGCTGACGGAAAAGTACGGGTCGCCCTGGCGGGCCTTGGGTTCGGCGCTGAGTTTATTCCGCTGTATCAGAAGCATCCGAACGCCGAGTGTTACGCAATCTGCCAGAGGAACAGGGAACTGCTCGACAAGGTGGGCGACCAGTTCGGTGTCGAGCGCCGGTTTACGGATTTCGGGGACCTGCTGAAGGTTCCAGAAATCGACGCCATTCACGTGGTAACGCCCATCGCGGAACACGCGCGGATGAGCCTTAAGTCCCTGAAGGCGGGCAAGCACACTGCCTGCACTGTTCCCATGGCCACGACGGTCAGGGAATGCCTGGAGCTGGCAGCGGCCCGTAAAAAAAGCGGCAAGGTCTACATGATGATGGAGACTGCCGTCTACACCAGGGAATTTCTCTATGTTAAGGAAATGCAGGCTCAGGGGAAAATCGGAAAAATCCAGTTCTTGCGGGGTTCGCATCAGCAGAACATGAGCCTGCCCGGCTGGCCCGCGTACTGGTACGGGTTTCCTCCCATGTTTTACGCCACCCATGCCGTAAGTCCGCTGCTGGCCCTTGCCGGCAAGCCGGCGGAAGCGGCTGTCTGTTTCGGATCGGGAACGATACGCAGGGATTACGCAAAGCTTTACAATTCGCCTTTTGCCATAGAAACCTCCCACCTGAAGATAAAGAATTCCGATTTAGTATGCGAGGTTACCCGTTCCCTTTTCGATACCATCCGGCAGTACCGCGAGAGTTTCGACGTCTACGGCACGGATTCCTCCTTCGAATGGGAACAGACTGCCGGCGAAAACCCCGTTCTGTTTTCCGGGCTGCAGGATGCGGTCCGGGTAAAAGTGCCCGACTATGGTCACCTCCTGCCTGAAGGGATAAAAAAATACACCCTCCACGGCGTCTATGACGAGGAGCATGAGCATACGAGTTTTATCCAGGGAGGCGGCCACGGCGGTTCACACCCCCACATGGTCCATGAATTCATAAGCGCCATTACGGAAAACAGGAAGTCCTTCGCGGATGCGGACATTTCGGCGAACTGGACCATGGCAGGCATCTGCTCCCATGAATCTGCCATGAAGGGCGGCAAAAGGATAGACATTCCCCAGGTATCGATATAACGGAGGATCAACCATGAAGCCAGGAGCATTCTTAACGCTTTTCTGCGGCAGGGATTTCGAATTGGCTCCTGAGGCGGCTGCATCCTGCGGCCGGGAAGACGGCCGGATTCATACGGCGGGACTGATTCGCGGGGCCCTATGCAGGGTATAAAGTCCCGCCCCGCACTCACCTCATTCTCCTTCCTCTCCATGTTTTTCCTGGGGGTCGGCACCGCCGTTCTCGGCGCCGCCTCGAGAAATATCGGGCTTTCACCCTTTCAGATAGGCCTTCTCATATCGGTGCAGAACCTCGGGTTCATCCTTTCCGTGGCGGCAGCAGGGGCCCTGGCGGACTCAGTTCAGAAGCCGGTTATCCTGGCGGCGGGAAGTCTTATACTCGCAGCGGCCTTCTTTTTTTTCTATTACCGGTCTTCCTATGCGCTGAATCTTTTGATCATGTTTTTTATCGGCGTCGGTATAGGAACCTATGAGGGCGCGGCGGATGCCATGCTTCTTGATCTTTACGACAGGCGCCAGGGCCTGTTCATAACGGTAAACCATTTTTTCGTAACCTTCGGCTCCCTCATGATAAGCCTCTATCTTATTTTCCTGCAGATGAACTGGCGGGGCAGCATGATACAGTCAGCCGCAGCTGTTGGAGTACTCAGCGTGCTGTTCTTTTTCTCGAGGACTGTAAAACAGGCCGGCCCGGCACAGGCGGACAGGGCATTCTCCGGGCAGGCCGGGGGCGGTTCCGGCGCTGTCGCACAGCGTATTGCGGCGGTGTTCAGAAAAAAGGGTGCAGTGACGCTTTTCCTGGGCGCTGTCGGCGCGGTCAGTCTCGAGATAGGTACCCTGGGTCTTCTTACCACCTATCTCATGGATCTGCGGGGGTTCGGCCAGGTCACCTCGAAAATAGTGCTTATCGTTTACCTGATAGGAGTGGCCTGCGGAAGGCTTCTCCTCGGCAGCCTGCTGAAAAAGGAAAAGCTTCCCGCCGCCGTGACAGTCCTGTTCGGATGCGGGGCGGCTCTCACGGCGCTGCTGTATTTTGTGCCTGCCGTTTCGTGGTTTTATTATGCGGCCGCTTTCTGTTTAGGGATGAGTGTATCCGTTCTTCTGCCCAGCATCATTACCCTGACCGGTTTAAGCTATCCGGAAGAGGCGGGAACAGCCATGGGTCTTATCAAGATCGGTATACCTATCGGAAGCATTCTTTTCCCGTTCCTTCTCTCCATGATTTCCCGATACGCCGGGTTCCGGGTATCTTTTCTCCTCTTCCCGGCAGTGAGCCTGGGCTGTTTTCTGATATTTCTTTTGAACGCCGGCTCTATCCGGACAAAAATATCATGATGCGGGGAAGCGATGTACGGGTATGCCTGAATACAGGAACATAAGCCGTAACATCACAGGAAAAATAAAATAGTGTTCCTCACCGGGGGCATGAAGGTTCCTTCGGAAAATGAACTCATAAAAACCTGAAGCATCAGCAATACCGCCTCCCGTAAAGCGCTCCTGGAGCAGGAGACAACGGGCCGGGCGAAAAGATTCAAGGGGAGGGGAACGTTTGCAGGGCGGCCGGGGCTGGTGAGGACGGCCACGAGAAACGCAAGTTTCACTAAAAACAAGATCCAGGCGGCGCCTGCCGGACATCGGCGCCTTAATTGAAATCGTATTTTCTGATTTTCCGCCAGGCCGAAAGATATGCGGAAATCTTGTCCTTTTTAAAATCCTTAAGCCAGTTTTTCAATATAAGATACCCGGCAAACCTGATAAAAGGATTCCGGATGTAGCGTTTTTTCCAATCCAGAAAAGCCTGGATTATTCGCTTTATCCTGAAGGTGAAGATTGAAAGCAGGGAAACGAGGATTACGCGCGGAAAGTATACGAATACATTTAACAGCATGCGAAACATGCTGTTAAGGTTATAGGTGGAGAACATGATGGCCAGGGCCGCACGCCGCAGTTCATCCGGAGAAATCCCGTCGTCCGGTTCGAACAGGGGATACTGGCCGTCGTAATATTCGTAGCCGACGGCATCCACGGGGAACACCCGGTCCTGCAGTACCAGCCTGTCCCTCAAGGCGGTGCCGGGCAGAGGTACGGGAAGCACCACCTGGATGGTGTCTATTTTCGTTTTTTTTATGAATTCGCGGAAGGTATTCACGCGTTCCTGAAGGGAGACCGCCGCGCCTTCCGCTTTTTTTCTCGGATATCCGAAGATGAACATGCCGTGGATAAAAAAACCGTGCCTGTGATACTTGTCCGTCCACTTAGCCATGTCCCTTGAGGTGTAACCCTTCTGCATGCATTTCAATTCCTCGTCAATGGGTGATTCGTATCCCACGGCGAGGTTGTTGACGCCCGCCCTTCGCATGGCAGCGAGGAGTTCCGTATCGTCCGCTGTATTCAGACGGATTTGAGCGGTTATGGTGAAACGCGCCTGGGTCTTTTCCCTGTAATCCCCCAGGATGTTACAGAATGTAAGCGTATCCTCCCGTACGGCAGCGAAATTGTCGCTCACCTCGAAAAATTTTTTTACGCCGCGGGTTTCTGCCAGGTCAATGATGTGGCCGGCTATTTTTTCAGGGGCTATACAACGCAGCGAGCTTTTAACGGAACAGAATTCGCATTTCATGTTGCAGCCGCGTATGCGGCCGACCGGATAGTACCGCATCCTTGCATACCGGATTAAACTGAAATCCGGCAGCGGCAGTCCGTTGAGATTCTGCAGCACCGGGCGGGGCCTGGTCTGTACCAGGGAGTCCCCGTTCAGATAGCTCAGGCCCGGTATGTTGTCGAGGAACCCGCCTTCAATCATCCGCCGCCTGTCGAGTCCGCATTTTTCATAGGCCGAAAGAACCTCGCGGATGGCGGTTTCCCCTTCGCCTGACACGGCGATGTCCAGGCCGCTGTGCAAGGCCTCGTCCGGGTAGCACTCGATATGTTTCCCTCCGGCTATGGTAAGTACGCCGGACTCCTGGTATTGACGCGCGACTTCATAAAGCCGCGGAATGGTCGTAGTCAGGGAACCATAAAAACCTGCGGCGCAAGCCTGGTTTTCAAACTGAAGTTTTTTATGCGCCGGTCTGCCTTTGCTGTCTTTCGGGCAGGACCTGTCCCCGCAGTTGTTTTCGTCTATAACTTCCGCCTGCCATTCCGGTACTTCCGAGGCGGCGGTGGCTATGTACATGGGACCGAGAGAGGTGGTTTGTCTCGCGACATCTGAAAAAACATTGAAATAGGGGAAAGCGGGTACTATGAGACGGAATTTATTCATTGCATCAGCCTGTAAAAACTATGGAATATTCCAGGGGTTTGTCCAGCAGAAGCACGCGGAGTAATGGAATGGAAAACGTCACCGTGTTTCCCTGCTGCTTTCCGCCGCTCTGGGACAGAATCGTGCCTTTTACCGTAACCTTGAGTTCGATAAAGGAAGCCTGCACTCCGGGTGTGCCCTTGGCGCCGAAGGCGAAGTCAATCATTTCCAGGTATTCGGCATCGGTTATCTTTTCGTTCTCCTGGGGCATGAACATTTCGAAAAAAGGATTCGAAAGAACGGGGAAAAGCGCGGTCAGCTGCTTTATATTGGACTTGTTCAGACTGACGGAAAGGGTTTTTTTATTTCCTTCCGAGGAAAACTTTACCACGCCGGTCTGGGCCAATTCCTTTTCGTCCTGGAAAACCTTTTCTATATTGCTGAATGACAGCTCCCCTTCCAGTTTATCCGGCGCGGGTGAAGCTACGCGGGTAAGGACAACGGATTTTTTTTTGGCGAAATCCGCCTTTATCTGGTTGAGATCGAAAATTCTTCCCTGCTTCACCATATCCTGCGCGCCGAAAGCGTCGGCGGCGTCCTGGATGGTTTCCACAAAAAAGGGCATGAGAGACATATTGAACTGCAGCGTGCCGGAGCCGTCCGCCTTGATGACGGCATCCTGACGGACGGTACAGCCCGGAAGTCCCAGAATTATGAACATACCGATACCCGCGAGTATCGGTAAAAATCGCTTAAAACGCATGTGCTACTCCTGATAGAATGGCCGAATATTACGGCTGGTAGCTAATGTATACCCCGAAACGCATGAATTTTCAAGAAGCCGCGCGAAGGGCATCTGAAAACCCCGACCCGGTTTACCGGAGCCGCCCCTATATTGACTTTTTATGATACTGATCTTACCCTTAACGTCCTTTATGAAACGTGTTTTGATGCTGTTTGTTTTTTTAAGCCTGATCCTCACTCTGGCCAGCCCGAGGGAAACCGAGAGGGAACTTGTTGTGTGTTTCTCTTCCGCGGAGATTGGTTTCAACCCCCTGCATGCGTTTACCGCCACCGAAGCGCAGATTTACACAGCCCTGTATGAGGGGCTTGTCACCTATAATCCGTATTCCCTCGAACCGGTCCCGGCCGCTGCCCGTACCTGGGACATGTCCCCCGATAAAAAAACCTACCGGTTTTACATCCGGCAGAACGCCCGGTACTGGGATGGGACCCCCGTGAGGGCCCAGGACTTCAAGGACACCTGGTTTTCCCTCCTGGACCCGGAGGAGAAGGCTGAATACTCTTTTCTTTTCGATATCGTCAAAGGCGCCAGGGACTACCGGCTGGGCGTCAGTTCGGACCCCGGCCTGGTTGGAATCCGGGTTATCTCGGATGCGGTCCTCGAAGTGGAACTGGAAAATCCGTCTCCGCATTTCCTGAAAATACTCTGTCATCACAGTTTCGTTCCCATCCACCCCGCTATGCTCCATAAGACCAACTGGACAATATACAACTCGATTCCCGGCAATGGGCCTTTCTACATTTACCGGCGGACCGCGGAGGAGATGGTTCTTCTTAAAAATCAGTTGTACTGGGATGCGGGGAAAATATCCCTTTCCGGTATCCGGGTGCTGTTCAATGATGACCCGGCGGATGTGACCTCACGTTTCAATGAGGGTGAGATTCACTGGGCAGCGGATGGTCTTCAGTTCAGCCTGGTGGAAGACAACAACGCAATATCCGCCAATGCCTTGTTTGCCACGAGTTATTTCTTTTTTTCGAACAGAAGGAAGGAATTTAAGAATCCCGCCGTGCGGCGCGGTCTTTCGCTTCTTTTTCCATGGAAGGAAATACGGGGTACCCAGTACAATTTCATGCCCACGGAAACCCTCGTACCGCAGATACCCTACTACCCGAAGGCCGAGGGCCTTGGACAGAATACCGAGGAGGGGCTCCGCCTGCTGAGCGAGGCCGGGTTCCCTGCAGGAAAGGGGCTGCCGGGTATCGTTATTGCCGTCCCTGAGAACACGGAGAGTCTCCGCATCGCCGGGCTTATGGCGGAAAGTCTCAAGAGCAGCCTTGAGTGCGAAGTTGCCGTCGAAACGGTACCCTATGCCGGTTATTTTGAGCTTCTGAAGGGCGACAGATATACCCTGGGGACCATTACCTGGATTGGGGATTTCGCGGACCCCCTGACCTTTCTATCCATGTGGACGGCGGAATCCAACCTGAACGACGCGGCCTTCAATGATCCCGGGTACGATGCTATTCTTGCCGAATCCATGACTCTTGAGGGCGAGGACCGGTATAAAAAAATGTCCGACGCGGAGGCGAAACTTCTCCGCGAGGCGGAGGTGCTTCCCGTGAGCCATTCGCCGGCCTTCAATCTCATCGATCTGGACAGAATCGGCGGCTGGTTCCCCAATCCGCTGGATATTCATCCATTTAAATTCATTTCTTTCAAACAGCCCAGGGTAAAACCGGGTATCGTGAAATATTAATTCTTCTTTTTTTTTGCAATCCGTAAAAGAACAGTCCGTATCTGCTCCTTGAAAATGAAGCCGAGTACCGCCAGCACGACTGCCGCGGCTCCGAGGGAAACAGCGAGGAACCACTTTTTGCCGGCCACCGCGTCTCCAATAAGCACGCTGCCGAGAATGCCCGGGATGCGGCAGACGCTGGAGAGCAGGATAAAAGGCAAAAACTTGAGATCCCACATGCCGGCTGCGTATGAAAGGGCGTCCTTGGGAATCCCCGGTATGACAAAGAGAAGGTAAAAGGCGGTTTTCGCCTTCGAAGTGGACACGAAATTCCTGTAGACCGAAAGGCGCTGTTCGGAAATGACGGCTTTGAGAAAAGGAAAACCGAGAAGTCTGCCGGCCCAGAAATTAAAGGCCGACCCGGCGGCTATACCCGCCAGTGAAAGAAGAAGACCCCTGGTAAAACCGAACAGATATCCGCCTGCCACCTGGGTCACTTCCCCGGGAATAATGAATATAACCACCTGCAGCCACTGGAGAGCCATGAACACAAGGGGCGCTTTGCCGCCGAATCCGGTCACCCATTCCCTGATTCTCTCCGGGGAGGAAAAAACGTTCCATAAGGGTTCCCGGAAAACGAAAACCAGCACGCCGAGACAGATTATGAGGGCCGGAAAGGCGGCGGCATAGAATATCCGGCCAGGACTTGATGGTTTTTTCATTTTGGATTAGACTTTATATCCCTTCCTTTATTTGACTCTGGTCATTATTTTTGTTATAATCATTTCATGAAATCCCAGAAAAAGAAAGATGCGGCTCTTACTTTTAAACTAGATCAGGAAGTCGTGTATCCCCTCCAGGGAGTGGGCCACATCAGATCTATCGAAGAGATTGAATTCAAAGATAAAAAAGTATTGTATTACGTAATTTACCTTGCCGTTACGGACATGGTGGTAAAGGTACCCGTAGACAAGGCGGTGGAACTTGGTATACGGGCCATAGTCTCCAGCGCGGAGGCCAAGCGCGCCCTGGTGCTTATATCGGAAGATTTTGAGCCCGTTACCGCGGACTGGAAAATCCGCTATCAGATGAATCTCGACCTTTTAAAAAAGGGAAGCGTCATGGATATCGCGGCCGTAGTCCGTACCCTCTACCACAGAAGCAGGATCAAGGAACTGCCGATACTGGAGCGCAAGCTCTTCGACAGCGCCCTCAAGCTCATGATAGATGAAATTTCCTTTTCACTTGGCAAGTCGAAGGAAGACGCGGAACAGCTTATCTACAGTAAAATGGAAACAAATTGACCTCAATTTCTCCGGATACCGCTCTTCTCATAACTGCCGCCGGCTTGAGCAGGAGAATGGGCGGGGGAGTAAAGAAGGAATTCCGCTTTATCAAAGGGAAGCCGGTGCTCTGCCTTTGCCTGGAGACATTCGTCAAAACAGGCCTTTTCAGCAGCGTGGTGATTACCATGCAGCCGGAAGATTTTGAGGAAGCCCGATTTCTGCTGAATAGCTGCCCCGGCGGTAAGGATGTTGTGCTTGTTCCGGGCGGCGGCACCAGGCAGCAGTCGGTATGCAAGGGCCTTTTGTATCTTAAAAAAGACAATCCGGAGTGGGTTATGATTCATGACGGGGCACGCCCGTGGGTAACTCCGGATCTCATCCATTCAATTTATGAGGGCATGAAAAAGTACGGCGCCTGCGTTTCAGTTGTCCAGGCTCATGAGGCCATGAAGGAAATGGGCAGCGGCGACATCATCAATGCCCATCTGTCCAGGACCGCGGTGCTTGCAGCCCAGACTCCCCAGGCCTTCAGGTACGCTGAAATTCTCAAGGCCCATGAACGGGCGGCGGAAGAGCAGGTTTCTACCGTGGATGATACGGACCTTTACCACCGTTACATAGGCGCTGTGCATACGGTTCCCGGCGACCCGGGCAACCGGAAAATTACCTTCAATCATGATATGGAAAATCATATGCGGATCGGGTTCGGCTGGGACATCCACCGCCTCGTTCCGGGCCGGCCCCTGGTTATCGGCGGGGTTGTCATACCCTTTGACAAGGGGGAAGAGGGCCACTCGGACGGAGATGCGCTGATTCACGCGGTCATAGACGCCCTGCTCGGGGCCTCCTGCCTCGGGGACATCGGCACCCACTTCCCTCCTTCGGACCCGGACTTAAAGGATATTTCCAGTCTCGTCCTGCTCCGTAAAACCGCAGCCCTGGTTCGTGATGAGGGTTTTTCCCTGGGGAACATCGATTGTACCGTTATTCTCGAAAAACCGAAACTTAGCCCCTATATGCAGTCCCTGAAGGCTGCCCTGGCGAAAGTCCTGGAGTGTCCCGCGGGGCACATTTCCGTCAAAGCCAAGACCAGGGAAGGCCTTGACGCAGCCGGGGAAGGCCGGGCCGTGGAAGCCCATGCGGTCGTGCTTCTGTTCAAGTAAATGAAGGCAAAGACGGATTGGAAAACGATTATCTCCAGCCTGAAAAAGGCGCTTGAAAAGGAAGTCCCCCCCGCCGCGGAACAGGTAATGAATCAAAAGCCCGATCCATTCCGGGTTCTCATTTCGACGATGATATCCCTGCGCACCAAGGATGATGTCACCCTGGCTGCTTCCGGGCGGCTGTTCAAAGCGGCGGATACACCGGAAAAAATTGCGGAACTCACGGAGAAAGTCATAGCCGGCTTTATTTATCCGGCCGGGTTTTACGCCGTAAAATCGAAACATATAAAAACAGCGGCCCGGCTTATCGCGGAAAGGGGAGGAACCGTTCCAGACAACATCGAGGAGCTTCTCTCCCTGCCCGGGGTGGGAAGGAAAACGGCGAACCTTGTTTTGAGCGTAGGCTTCGGTATTCCGGCCATCTGCGTGGATACGCATGTTCACAGGATTTCCAACCGCACCGGATGGGTTGCTACCCGGACGCCGGAAGAAACAGAACAAGCCCTGATGAAGGCACTGCCTGAACGGTACTGGATTGTCATAAACGGGATGCTTGTTTCCTACGGACAGCGTATCTGCACGCCCCTTTCTCCCCGCTGTTCCCTGTGCGTAATCACTGCTTTCTGTGTCCGGGCCGGAGTGACCAGAACCCGCTGAACGCAGGGTTTAAATACAGAAGAAAGCCGCCGACTTTGGCAGGGGTCCTTTACTGTTCCGCTATAAGCAGGGTTTTAGGATCCAGCTTGAGATTCATGTCCTGTGAAGGAAAGGTATCGTGATCCTTGACCAGATTGAATTGAACGTGGTCGCCGACATAGCGAAGGGTAATGATGATACTCATCCTCAGCATGAGCTGTTTCAGTTCCACCGGCAGTCCGTTTTCATCGAAAAGGGGTTCTTCTCCCTTGAGCGACGCACTTATCCATACCTCAAGGCCCAGTTTCTCCGCGAAGGCTTTGAGCTGTTCGAGACTGTCCGTGGAGGCCCGCGAAAAATCGTAACCGTCCACAACGACCGCTTCCGCCGCGAAATTACCGCCGGATATCATTGCCTCGAGGCTGCTTAAAATCTGTTTCATGGTCACGCCGTCCTGGTTAAAGTTCATGATGACCCTGTTTTGTATCAGTTCGTCATGCACCTCCACGGCGTTTTCCAGATCCCGTTTTTTCGCTATTTCCTTGAAAATATCTTCGTACCAGTCGATTATATAATCGGTTTTCGACGAAAAGGATACATGGACAACATGCTTTCCCTGCAGCAGCTTGTCTGTAGAGATATGTACCAGGCAGGCTGTTTTGCCTACACCTTTTCTTGAAGCTATGATGCCTATATTTCCTTTTCCAAGTCCTCCGTGTATGGTATTTTCAAGTATTCTCAAAGGGCTTCGCTTTATTAACTCTGATTTAACCATTGCAGTTTCCCTCCTGTGGTAGTTTTAGACTAGGACGAATGTTCTTTTTTGCGTTTCTGTTCAAATTCTTTTACAAGCCCTTCGGCCACACTGTTGGGTACCTTGCTGTATTTGAGGAATTCCATGGAAAATTCCGCTTTACCCTGACTCATGGATCGCAATACTGTTGAATAACCGAACATTTCGCTTAAAGGCACGTCGGCTTCGATTTTCGAATTGAAACCGTCTTCCGCGGAACTGATGATGATGCCCCGGCGCTGGTTTACGCTGGCGAACACGTTGCCCTGGAAGTCCGTGGGCGTTTCGACGACCACCTTCATGACCGGTTCAAGTGCGATTGGTTTTGCCTTGGGGTAAACCTGACGGAAAGCGCCGATGGCGGCCGCCTGGAACGCCATGTCGGAACTGTCCACGGGATGATACTGGCCGTCGTTTATGACCACCCTGATGCCGACAATGGGAAAACCGATAAATGTCCCCTTTTCTGCGGCCGTGGTAAAGCCTTTTTCGCAGGATGGGATGAATTCCGTGGGAATGGCCCCGCCCTTTATTTCGCTGACGAAATCGAAATCCTTGTCCTCGCAGGGTTCAATATAGCCTGCTATCCTGCCGTACTGGCCCGCGCCTCCTGTCTGCTTTTTGTGGGTATAATCGAATTCAGCGCGGAAGCTTATGGTTTCCCTGAAAGCTACCTGGGGCTTTCCCGCGTCCAAGGATACCCCGTATTCGCGCCGCATCCGTTCTATATATACATCGAGATGGAGTTCTCCCATCCCCTGAATGATGGTTTCGCTCGATTCAGGGTCGACAAAGGTCCTGAAAGTGGGGTCTTCCTTGGTAAACCTGTTAAGGGCCTTGCCCATATTGTCCGAGGACTTCTTTTCCTTGGGAAACAGGGCCAGGGAAATGACGGGCTTGGGAACGTACATGGAGGTCATCGAATAATTGAGTGACGGATCCACGAAGGTATCCCCGGAAGCGCAGTCTATGCCGAAAAGGGCCACTATGTCCCCGGTGCCGGCTTCGGTTATGTCTTCCATTGCGTCCGCGTGCATGCGTATCAGCCTGCCGATCTTGAATTTTTTCCTGCTCCGTGAATTGTACAGTTCCGTGCCCTTTTTTACCGTCCCCTGGTAAATGCGGATATAGGTAAGCTGGCCGTACTGGCCTTCTTCGAGTTTGAAGGCAAGTGCGACGGTGGGCACATTCGCCGCCGGCTTAAGTTCCACCTGTGTTTCGTTGTTGTCCAGGTCCAGGGCCAGGTTGCGGACCTCCGAGGGGGAGGGCAGATATTTTATTACCGAGTCGAGAAGGACCTGAACACCCTTGTTCTTATAGGCGGAACCCATCAGTACCGGCGTAAGTTTTTCTTCCAGTGTCCCTTTCCGGATGGCGGACTCGAGCATCTCCTCCGTCACGCTGCTTTCAAGAAATGCTTCCGCCAGTTCATCGGAGAACAGTGACGCCGCGTCTATCAGTTTTTCCCGTTTTTCCTCGGCCAGGGCCTTCAGCTCTTCGGGAATTTCCTCTTCCCTGATGTGTTCCCCGTTGTCTCCGTCAAAGTAGTAAGCTTTCATTTTTACGAGGTCCACAAGCCCTTCGTGCTTGTCCTCGAGCCCAATGGGCAGCTGCAGGAGCACCGCGTTGAGTCCCAGTTTTTCCTCGAGCTGGTCCCTTACCTTAAGCGGGTTTGCCCCGGTCCTGTCGCACTTGTTTATGAATGCCAGCCTCGGCACATGGTAGCGTTTGAGCTGCCTGTCCACGGTGATGCTCTGTGACTGAACCCCGCCTACGGAGCAGAGCACCAGAATCGCCCCGTCCAGAACCCTTAATGCCCGTTCCACCTCTATTGTGAAGTCCACATGTCCCGGAGTGTCGATGATGTTGACCGAATAATCCTTCCAGCTGACATTGGTGGCGGCGGAAGTGATTGTTATACCTCTTTCCCTTTCCAGTTCCATGGAGTCCATGGTGGCTCCGACACCGTCCTTTCCCTTTACCTCATGAATGGCATGAATCTTTTTACAGTAGAAAAGAATCCTTTCCGTCAGCGTCGTTTTTCCGGAATCTATGTGGGCACTTATGCCTATATTCCTCATTTTTGCGTTTTCGCTCATTGTGTGCGTCAAACCTCTTTATACGATAATATACTATGGATACCTGCTACAGGCCAGTATCCGTTTATCTCTCTCGAGTGCGTTCCTAAAGCCGTTGTTTCATAATCTTGAGGGGATAAATATGATAATTCCGGTATGAATATACAAATATTTTCAAAAAAAATCAATACCCAGGCTTTTTAGTACCATACAGGCACCGAAGAATACGAGTATAATCCCCAGCCAGATCCAGTCCGCGGCCGCCGTGTGCAGCGGGGCTTCCCTCCGGTTTTCCGAAAAACACCGTGCTTCCATGGCCTGCGCCAGCTCTTCCACCTGGGAGGTGACGGATATCAGCAGGGGAACGGCAAAGAGACGGATTCGTGCGACGGGATTTCTTCTTCCTGCCGCGCACCTCGCTTTCTGAGCCTCCCGTATATCGTCCGCGGATTTGAGAAGCCTGGGCACCATGGTTAGGGAGAGACCTATCATCATGCCGATCCTGTGCTTCGGAACCCATGGAAAGGGGCCGAGGAGCGAGACAACAGCTCTTTTAACTGCGGAAATTGAGGTGGTGGATGTAAACAGGGCGGATCCGAGAAGGGCAAGGCTGAGTCTCAATGCAAACACTGCCGCCGCCGGCATGCTTGCGCGGATCCCGGTTTCCGTAAACAGCGCGGAAATGAGGATCAGCAGCAGGAGCGGAGCGAAAACCTTGAGGTATCGAAGAAACACGACGGCGGGAAGGGCTCCCGAACCAGTCAACAGAAGAACCGGAACCAGGATCAGCATGCCGCCGGCAGCGAGACCGCCCCAGCCCGCGCCGAAAACGAGCCAGCTTGTCAGGATGCCGGTAAGAAGTTTTATCCTGGGGTCCAGCCTGTGCATAAACGACCGGCCCGGATACCAGGTGAAAAGTTTTACCATTGAACTCCGATCCCTGCCACTCCGTACGCTTCCGCCCTGGCGAGCACCGCTTCCGGTCTGCCGTCCTCCGCGAGCCGCCCCTGGTTCATGATGAGCATCCTGTCCGCCAGTCTTGTCAGTTTTTCATGATGATGGGTGATGACGATGAGGGTTTTGCCGCCGGTCTTGAGGGCCGTCAGCATGGCGATGCACTGTTTCATGCCCGGATAATCGAGGCCGGCGAAGGGCTCATCGAAAATGATGATTTCCGGTTCCATGGCAATGACGCCGGCCAGGGCGAGGCGTTTTATTTCCCCTCCCGAAAGTATACCTGTATACCGTTCTTCCAGGCCTGTAAGCCCGGTTTCTGAAAGCGCTTCACGGACCCGCCGTTCCGATTCCTCAGGCGGGAGACCCAGATTTTCCGGACCGAAGGCCGCATCCTCCCGCACTGTTTCCTGGATAACCTGGGCATAGGGGTTCTGAAATACGAGGCCTACCCGGGTCCGCGCCGCGAGCAGGTCCGACTGAACGGGTTTTCCGTCAAGCAGTACCCTGCCTTCGGTCGGCTTAAGGAGCCCGTTCAGGTGTTTTACGAGAATTGTTTTTCCGGAACCGTTTCTTCCGGTGAGTACAGTGAAGCCGCCCTGCTCAAGAGCGAAGGAGACGTTCCGGATGCCCCATGAACCGTCCGCGAAGCGGTGACCCAGGTTTTCCACCTCAAGAAGCGGCATGGGAAGCAACTCTCCGGTAAATGATGAACGCGCCGAAAGCGGCGGCCGCCTTTATGACGTCCCCGGGAATAAAAGGCAGCAGTCCCGCGGGCAGCGCCTTCCGCCAGGAAAGATCCAGCTTAAATTTCAGCCAGGGCAGACCGAGGGCGTAAATAATGATGATGCCAACTGCCAGGGAGATGATGATCACCGGCAGTTTCCTTTTCCCTATTCTCGAAACAAGGCTCACGGCGCAGACCGCGGCCAGATAGCCGATTAAATAACCCCCCGTGGGCCCGGCAAAATACGCGGGTCCTCCGCCGCCCGAAAACACCGGAAGGCCCGCAGTTCCGAGCAGAAGATAGAGTAACACGCTGGCAGCGGCCCAGGGTAAAGGCAGGACAAGACCCCCCAGGAAGATGAACATGTTCGTAAGCACTATCGGTACCGGGCCGACAGGGATACGCACAAAAGTGCCGGCGATATAGAGAGCAGTAAAAAGAGCTGCAAATATGGAATAACGCAAAGACACGGCTGAATTTTCCAAGTACAATACTCCTTTTTAAATCTTGATAGCTCCAGGCAATACATATACAATAACAGGACAGTATGAGCAAGCACCCTCATTTCCCCATCTTGATCGTGGATGACCAGGAAGCGATACTTCATACCTTCGGATTTCTCCTCAAATCCAGGGGAATGAACAACGTGCTGACAGCGCAGGACAGCAGGAAGGTTCTGAGTGTTTTGCGGGAGACGCCCGTATCCCTCGTACTGCTCGATCTCACCATGCCCCATATTTCCGGTCAGCAGCTCCTCTGCGATATCCGCCGGGAATATCCCGATATGCCTGTAATTATCGTTACCGGTAATGTGGAAATCGATACGGCTGTTGCGTGCATGAAGGACGGAGCCTTCGATTATCTGGTAAAGCCCGTGGAAGACACGAAGCTGGTAGGCGTTATCACGCGCGCCCTTCAGATTCTGGAACTGCGCCGGGAAAATACGGCGATACGGGAGCATTTTTTTTCCGGCGCCGTTGAAAACCCGGAAAACTTCCGCTCCATTATTACGCGCAGCGAGAAGATGAAAGCGGTCATGATGTATGTCGAGGTCATCGCAAAAACCAGCATGCCCGTGCTCATATCCGGTGAAACAGGGACAGGCAAAGAGCTTTTTGCCAGGGCCGTGCATGACTGCAGCGGAAGGTCCGGCGAATATGTAACAGTCAATGTGGCGGGATACGACGAGACAATGTTTTCGGACAGCATTTTCGGGCACCGAAAAGGCGCCTTCACCGGGGCTGACGGCACCCGGAGGGGGCTTATAGAAAAGGCCTCGGAAGGTTCCCTTTTTCTGGACGAGATAGGCGACATCTCCCCGCAGATGCAGGTAAAGCTCCTGAGGCTGGCGGAGGAAAACGAGTACTATCCGCTCGGATCCGATACTTCCAAAAAGTCCCTCGCCAGGCTGATTATTGCCACGAACCAGGATCTGAAGGCAGCGGTTTCCTCCGGCAGCTTTAGGAAGGATCTCTACTATAGATTCTATACGCACCACATCATTATTCCTCCCTTGAGGGAAAGACCGGAAGATATTCCCCTGCTGCTGGAACATTTCGTCGGGCAGGCGGCCGCCGTGTTCGGTAAGGAAGTGCCTGTCATTCCCCCGGAACTTTTCCGGCTCCTTGAATCCTGTTCTTTTCCGGGCAACGTGCGCGAACTGAAAGCCCTGGTTTTCGAAGCCGTCAGCAGAAACCCGGAAGGAGGCATTTCCCTGGAAATTTTCCGGAATTTGAGCGGGGTGCGCATGCCGGAGGAGGGAATCGGCAGCAGTCACGGACTGCTCAGCTTTCCCCATGAACTTCCGAGTCTCAAAGAGGCCGCTGACCAGCTGGTGGAAGAAGCCATGCTCAGGGCAGGCGGAAACCAGAGTCTGGCGGCAAAACTTATAGGAATTTCCCAGCAGGCCTTAAGCAAGCGCCTTCAGAACCTTAATTAAATCCAGCCTACAATTAAAATTGAGAGCCTACAATAAAAATTGTAGACCGCTGTCGCAATCTTTCGTGCCGATGGACCAATTCCGTAATCAGGACCTTATGTTTGCCATGTTATTTCATTATTAAGTAGATAAATAAAATAATATTTAAATATCTTTTTAAATTCCTGTTTTATGGTACGGATTTTGCTAACTATACTTGTGGTAATTATTGAAAGCGACGTAGTACTTGATGCGGCTTTTCCGTCGGATACGGATTTTATTGATGCTGCTCTGGAAAAAGCAAGTGTTTTTCTGAACAAAGCGAAAGAACCCGACGACGGCAGGGGCCTTCTTGTTTTGAGGGAACTTCTTGTGAACGCTGGTATCCACGGTAACAGGAGAGACAGCGAAAAGAAGGTGCATTATTCTATTCATTGCTTTCCCGAAGGAGGTTTTGAAATATCCGTCGAAGACGAAGGTGCAGGTTTTGATTACAAATCCTTGGACACCCGGATTCCCGAGAATCCGAGACTGATTTCAAAACGAGGTTATGTGTTGATTAATGCCCTCTCCTCAAAGGTCCGGTTTAACCAGGCCGGTAACCAGATTAGAGTTTTCATAACATCTCCGCCAAAAACCTGATTATGTAAAAAAGTGTATCTAAAAAAGTACATGTAAAAAACTATTATGGGGAGAGGGTTTTTTAAAAGCCGGCAGGTTCTTTTGAATCTGCCGGCTTTTTTTGGCGCCCTTCAATCTAGGGGCCTGGAAAAAATGAAAAATCAAGCATTGGAATTCACCAATGAGATTGGGGTTCGCGCCAATCTCACTGTAATTTTCGGCAATTCCTGCCCGGACCCAAGTCTTTTTTTATCTTGATCACAGTCTATGTTTCCATGATAGTATTCTTAAGAAAAGAACAGGCTCAGACTGTGTTTGAGTCCCGGAAGAAGGAGATTTAATCATGAAAATTAAATGGGGTATTCTGGGAAATGCCAAGATTGCGCGAGAGCAGGTAATACCCGCCATGCAGAAAGGTGAATATGCCGTTATTGCGGCCCTTGCTTCCAGGGACCTGGCAAAGGCGAGGGATACAGCGGAGAGTCTCGGCATTCACAAGGTTTTCGGCACGTACGAGGAACTTTTGGATGATGATTCCATAAACGCTGTCTACATCCCTCTTCCGAATCATCTTCATGTTGAGTGGAGCATAAAGGCCATGGAAGCCGGGAAACACGTGCTCTGCGAAAAACCTTTTGCCCTTGCCACGGAGGATGTCCGTAAAGTCATGAAGGTGCGGGATAAAACCGGTATGAAGATCGGAGAAGCATTTATGATGCGCTGCCATCCCCAGTGGATCAGGGCAAGAGAGCTCGTCAGGAGCGGCGAGCTTGGAAACTTGAGGGCAATCCAGGGGTTTTTCAGTTATTTCAACCGCGACCCCCTGAACATACGCAATATTGCCGGCATGGGCGGGGGCGGAATCTGGGACATCGGTTGTTATCCGGTAAATACATCCAGGTTCCTGTTCGGTGAGGAACCCCGCCGGGTGGTTGCCCTTATAGAAAATGACCCCGGTTTCGGCGTCGACAGGCTGGCCTCCGCCATTCTCGACTACCCTTCGGGCCAGGCCGTTTTTGTAAGCTCCACCCAGGTTGCCTCTTACCAGAGGATGCTGGCGGTGGGAACAAAAAAACACCTGGAAATCGAGATACCTTTCAATTCGCCGGTTTCGAGGCCGACGCAGATTTTTACAAGCGACACATTTTCCAGGGACAGTGAGCGGGAACTGATTACCATCGACACGAGCAACCAGTACACGCTTCAGGGGGACGCCTTTTCAAAGGCAATTATCGATGATACCGAGGTGCCTGTACCTCTGGAAGATACCCTGAAGAACACGGCGGTTCTTACAGCTCTGTACCGGTCCGCCGGAAGCGGCGGCTGGGAAAAAGTTACCGTGTGACCGGAAGAATGACGGAACCGATTAAGCTCCTGGACTTTTACGGTAAAGACGACAGGGACTGTTTTTTTGGAAGGGACGATGAGAGGATCGAACTCGGCAGGCTCATCGAGTCCTATCCTGCAGTGATTCTCACGGGCGAGTCAGGCATAGGGAAAACTTCCCTGCTTCTTGCCGGCGTTATCCCGGACATTACCCGCGACATAATCTACCACCGCATAAATCCCGGCAGCCGCGGGCTGCTTAAGGAAAAGGTCTTTCCCCTGCTGAACCAGGCTCCCGGGGCCGCGGCCGGGGAAAAAAAGCTCATTGTGCTCGACCAGTTCGAGGAACTGCTTCTGGAAAGGGAATTCGGCGGTGACTGGTTTCCCGCTTCCCTGATTGAACCTCTTTTCAGCAGCGGGTCATGCACCCTTCTCTTTTCCCTGAGGAGCGATTACCTCCCTCTCTTCATGAAGTGGCTAAAAAGTCTGCGCGCCTATTTCCGCGCGGAACAGTTCATGTACCTGGAGCGGCTCGACAGGAGGCGCGGTGCCGATATTCTGGCGCGCATCATGAGCTATTACAGGGAAGCGGTCGATTATCCCCTCATAAATTCGATAACCGGGGAATTGGCAAAGCTCGATGCGGGAGGCGGCATCTACCCTCCCCATGTGCAGATTGTCGCGGCCCATCTCATTAAAAGAGGCCTGCGGGAGGGGGATCCGGTAGATGCGGCTCTTGTTGAAACCATTCTGTCTGAATTTTTCGACCGGGAAATTTTTCAGGGATTTTCGGAGTACGATCAGAAACTGATAAAGGACCTGCTCGATATGCTGGTGGGCCGGGCGGGGCTAAGGAGAAAATTCACCTTGGAGGAACTGGGATCGCGGCTCAATGAAACGGAGGAAAAGCTCACATCCCTGTGCACAGCGCTGATAGACAGAAGGGTCCTGCGGCGGACCGAAGAGGGGAGAATCGAAATAATTCACGATTTTCTTTCCAGGTATTTTTTCGATAGTTTGAGCGGTAATGAGAGGAAGAAACGGAGGTACCAGGACATGTTTTTTTCCGCCTTCCTCGATTTTTCCGAATCCGGCATTCTTCTTGATGAAAAACGCGCCAGAATGCTCCTTCACCACCTTGAATGGATTCACCTGCGCAGGGAGGAAAAAATATTCTTCCTCAAATCCCTCATGTCCCTGTTTGCCTTTGGCGATACTTTTTACCTGAACCTCGCCATGACGGAAGACATACTGGACATGGTTGCCGCGGAACAGGATTCGGAGAACAGGCACAGCATGCTTTCACGCTCCCGGACCCTTTTTTCGACGGGGGAGGCGGGGAGGCTTAAAGAACTCTACGAAAGGGAGGATGTTCCCCGTGTAAAAGGATTACTTCTTTCCATTGTGTCTCCCCTGGACCCGGGCTGGGCGGCCGGGGAAATCGGCGGAAGAATCCGGGATTGGGAGATCTTATCCGAGACCATGCTCGAAGAGATGCTTCAGACGGCG
>SPDA01000577.1 GCA_004525155.1 Spirochaetales bacterium | reverse complement strand
TACTCAGGAAGGAATACAGGAAACTCCTGGAACTGTATTTCGGCCCCTCCATGGTCTTCGAAGAATCGAGCGACCTGGAGGCGCTGCGGATTCCCCACTTTTACCACGCTTTTTACGTATACAAATACGCCACGGGACTGGCCGCAGCCATAGAACTGTCCAGAAAGGTGCTGCAGGGAGGCGCTGATGAAAGGGAATCCTACCTCAATTTTCTCAAGTCCGGCGGTTCCCGGTATCCCCTGGAATCCCTGCAGCTGGCAGGCGTGGACATGCAGAGCCCGGAGCCGATAATCCAGGCCATGAAGAAATTCAGGGGCCTTTTAAACGACCTGGAGAACCTTCTCCTGTAGCGCCGGGGAACGGCCGCGAATTCAGCCGGCTTTTCGAGTGTATCATTTCGATACATCAAAATAACTAATAATACCCACTGTATCATTATGACTCATTTGTCGTATTGCGCCTTTTCATGCGTCTCCGGATGAATGCTTATAATTCATTTAAAAATAAGTAATTAAAGAATTTTTTAACACCTGGCACGATTCCTGCTATATTATAAATGAAAACTATAAGGAATGAGGAGGAAAACCATGAACCTTATAAAGTACAAACCAATGAACAGCTTGAGCCTGTGGCAGGATATGGACAGAATGCTGGACTCGCTTTTCGATGACACACCTCTGTGGAACAGCAGGGTTCCCTCCGTGGACATCAGGGAAGAGAACGACAAGTATATTCTCGAAGCTGAACTTCCCGGACTTTCGGAAAAAGACATAGAGGTTAAACTCGAAACCAACCTCCTGACTATATCTTCCGTCAAAAAGGAAGAGAAAGAAGAGAAGAAAAACGGCTACCTGCTCAGGGAAAGACGCTCGTCTTCCTTCTGCAGAAGCTTCGTTCTTCCCAAGGACGCGGACCGGGAAAAACTCGAGGCAGCCTTCAAAAACGGTGTACTAACCGTGGAACTGCACAAGAACCCCGAAGCGAAGCCCAGGAACATTGAAATAAAAGCCCAGTAACAAAGCGCTCAAGCCTGAAAAAAAAGCCCTCCAAAGTGAGGGCTTTTTTATTGTTCCAAATCTCCGCGGCGCGGCCGCCGTCAAGGATTATAATTCCTGATGTAATCGAGGAATTCATCCGAGAGCCTGCCGATCTTTTCCCGCTTTACGGAATAGGAGAGGTTCCTGTTGTCCTGGGAAACCTCCTCGATAAGTCCCGCTTCCTTGAGCTGCCCGAGATGCCGCGATACCACGGAAGGCGATATGCCGAGTCTCTCGGCCAGCTGTTTGCCGTTGCAGCATCTGTCCTCTTCGGAAAGAAATCTGATAATTTTCAGCCGGTTCTCATCCGACAGAGCCCGGGCGGTTTTCAGAATATCCTGCAGACGCTTCTCCGCCTGCACCCCTTCGGGAGCCCCGATGCTGCAGTCGTAGAGAAGGGTGACATTGCCGTATCCGTAAAACATGAGGAAAGGCCGGTATATGGTGCATACCGGTATACACTGGACCAGGGTATAGGGAATTTCCGGCGGCAGAGGGTCCGGCAGGGTTTCGTGTTTTTTACTGCTGAGCTGCGACAGTAGACGTGTACCGCCCTGATTGAACAGCACATCTTCCTTCTCGCTGATACTCTTAAGCCAGCCAGGCTCGAAGGCCCCCGATCTTTCCCTGAAAAAACCGTCCCAGTACCGCTGCCACAAGGCAGTAAGCCTGGTCTTGAGCCCGCCGATATCATCGGCCCAGTCAAAGGAACCTTTTGTTTGTCGGCAGCCGTCGGTAAAATCATCGGCTGCGGTCAGTTCCTCGAGTGCTTTTTTCGAAGGCTTTTCCGGCAGTTCCTCAAGCCGGTGTACCCGGCCGAGCACATAAAACACGAAAGTCCGTTCATCCAGGCCGCGCACATATCGTATAAAACCCGTTACATCATGATAATCAGGGTAATCTATGGCTATTTCCGTAAAGCCGCAGCCGTCGTTAAAACTATCGTAGATGCTTTTCAGTTCCTTGAGCATGCCTTCGCCGAGGACGGAACGCACCTCTTCCGTCCAATCCCTTCGCTGCCACTCGTGCACGGCAGCCTGCAGGCTGAGAAGCATCTCGAAGACCAGGGATGTTTTAAACTGGACCAGGGATGTCAGAGAATCCCTTTCAGCGGAACGCAGCAGGGGCATAGGTCGAACCTCCCGGATAAACAATGTAGCACAAAAACGGCAACGCCGCCACAGGTTTCATTCGCGTCATTTTACCAGTACATGGCTGCAAGAAGAGGAGACCCTGCAGATTTGCCCTTTCCCGCGGTTTTCATTGCCGCGGCTGCCGATGTTTCCTGTTCACAGGGACTTTTTTTTATTCTGCCGAGAGTCCGGGTTTCCCTGGCCTCGAGAATCCTTTCCTGTACCGAATCGAAAGCGTAGCTGGGAATTAGCATATAGTTCATCTTATAACCTCCGGATTAAGTTTTGTTATTGCACATTC
>SPDA01000504.1 GCA_004525155.1 Spirochaetales bacterium | reverse complement strand
GTGATTCCGGCGGCCTCTTCGAAGATAAGTCTGCGCTCATCCGGTTTGTTGCTCAAGATCTGGTCGATTTTTCCCTGCTCCATGATGGAATAGGCGGATTTCCCGATACCTGTGTCGAAAAAGATCTCCCGGATTTCCTTGAGCCTGGCAGGGGTGTTGTTTATGAAGTACTCGCTCTCTCCGGAACGGTAAATCCTGCGCTTAATGGCAATTTCGGACAGATCCAGGGCGAGGATGTTTTCCTCGTCCTTGAGCATGAGGGTCACCTCGGCCACGTTGACAGCCTTCTTGTCCTCCGTGCCGTTGAAAATGACGTCTTCCATATGCTCCGCGCGCAGGGTGCGGGAGGATTGTTCGCCCAGCACCCACTTGATTGCGTCCACGACATTACTTTTTCCGCAGCCGTTCGGCCCCAGAATTGCAGTAACCCCGTCCCTGAACTCGATGGTATTTTTCTCGGCGAATGATTTAAAGCCGAACAGTTCGATACTAGTTAGAAACACAGCAACTCCCACCAGGACTTTCGTATATCTAACACCAAGGATGGAATAAAATCAAGAAAGCCCCAATTAATCGGGAATGATTTCTCCTGGTATTGATACTTTTATCCCGCGAACATATACTTTTACCGCCTATGAATCAAATATGCGGTGTGGACGAGGCCGGAAGAGGACCTACGGCAGGCCCTGTTACCGCCGGGGCAGTCATTCTGCCTCATGATTTTCCCGTCGAAATCCTTAAGGATTCAAAACAGCTTTCGGAAAAAAAACGTACCACGGCTGCCCGTATCATCATGGATCAGGCGGCATGGGCCACCGGCTGGGCCTGGCCCGAAGAAATAGACTCCATAAATATCCACCATGCCGTTCTGCTTGCAATGAAACGGGCCTTTGAAGAACTCGTTTCGAAACTGCCGCCCGAAGGGTTTGAAGCCTCCTCCTGCATGGTTTTGGTGGACGGCCTGTTCACTCCGTCCCTGCCCTGTCCCTGCCGCGCCATTGTCAGGGGAGACAGCCGGATACCCGAGATAATGGCAGCATCCATCATAGCTAAAACCATGCGGGACTTGTGGATGGTCAGGTACTCCTGGATTGAACGGGATTATCTCTTTGAGAAACATAAAGGGTATCCCACAAAGGAACATCGTGAAATCTGCAGACGGCTTGGTCCCTCTCCCATACACCGCCTGAGTTTCAGGCTCTTCTAGCTGGACGTTTTTTTAATAAAATCAGCGGCTTTTTTGAAATTTTCTATAAACAGGTCTACGTCCTCATCAAATACGATTATGGAGTGCCTTTCGAATTTTTCCGATTCGTTTTTCTTGCTCTCAACCACATTCAGAAAAAGATCCCCATGCCGATTTTCCTTGACATTGAAAAAATACGTGCGCTTTCCGGACCCGGCAGCCGCCTTCAGTGAAAAGACCTCTCCGCGTATGCCCATAATTCATGACTCCTTATTAATGGCATGTTCGACCATGTATCGTAACGGAAGCGCAGGTATATTGCAAGGCACCGGCCGTGCCGGCCGGGAGCTGCCGGGCGCAGAGGCGGTTGACAGACAGAGATTCCTGCGCCATATACAGATAAGGAGATTTTAAAATGCAGGATTTTATGACGATGCTCCGCGAAAGGTCGAGCACCCGGAATTTTACCGGCGAACCTGTAGACAGGGAATGCATCGGGCTGCTGCTGGAAGCAGCGCTTCTTTCCCCCTCCTCAAGAAACCTGAAGCCCTGGGAAATCATCGCCGTGGAAGACCCGATGCTGCTCACGGCCATGTCCGCGGTCAAGGCCCACGGGTCCTCTTTTCTGGCGCACGCGCCGCTGGGAATCGTCGTTCTCGGCAATCCGGAGTTGAGCGATGTATGGATTGAAGACACATCCATCGTTTCAGTCCTGATTCACCTTGCCGCGGAAAGCCTCGGCCTCGGATCCTGCTGGATACAGATCCGCGGCAGAATGGACGGAACAGGCGCATCCTCCGCCGGCAGGGTAAAGGACATTCTCCGCGTTCCGCCGCCCTGGGAGCCGGAAAGCATTATAGCCGTCGGTCATGCGGGTAAGCTTGATGCTGCATCTGAGGAGAAAATGCGGCCGGGACGGATAAACGCGCAACTGAAGGAAAAAATTCATTGGAACGGATATTGACCGAAAAAGTGATAATGAACACGGCGGGATTCGAACCCACGGCCTCTGCCTCCGGAGGGCAGCGCTCTATCCAGCTGAGCTACGTGTCCAGGTCAGGTGGCATTGTAGCGCTCCCGGGCGGGCCTGTCAAGATTTACGGATGATGCAGCCCATGGAAGCCGTTGTCCTTGCCTCAGCCTCCCCCAGGCGGCTTGCCCTGATGCGGCAGGCGGGTATACCTGTTATTCAAATTCCCGTGGATGTGGACGAATCCATGCCCTCCGAGTCTTCACTGGAGGAAGCCCGCGCCGTTACCGAGATCCTCGCCCGGCGCAAGGTCGAAAGGCTTCTGGCAGACCACCCGGTCCACGGTGATTCGTGGGTCCTCGGGGCTGATACCGTGGTGTTCTGCGGCAGCAGGCTCCTCGGGAAACCACGCAATGTTTCGGAAGCCGGCGAATTTCTTGACCTGCTCTCCGGAAAGACCCACCAGGTGATTACCGGCGTCGCCCTGCGCGGCAGAAAAACCGGCCGTATCTGCAGCGCTTCGGAGTTAACGGAAGTCACCTTCAGGCCCCTGACGGAGGAAGATCTTTCATGGTACTTAAGCTCCGGAGAGTGGTCGGACGCGGCGGG
>SPDA01000314.1 GCA_004525155.1 Spirochaetales bacterium | reverse complement strand
GGAGCAGTTTTACCGCTTCCAGCCGGCCGAAATACGCGGCCTGATGAAGGGGAGTACTGCCGCCTGTGTCCGCCGCGTTAACGTCGGCACCCGCATCCAAAAGTCGGGTTATGGTCTGCAGCTCGCCTCTCGCGGCAGCTTCACGGAGGTCTTCCCCCTGATCACCGAATACGTTCATGCCGCAAAACCCAATGATAAAGAGAAAGGTCAGAAACCGCGCCAAGCCGCAGGCGCGGCAGCCGGCAGGGGCGAAGATCTCCGTTAAACGTTTTGCCATCTGTTTCATATTTTTATCTAACTAATTTACTTATAAAATGTCAACCATAATTGGAATGCTGTACAGAACATGAGGCGCCTGAAACAACTGCCGGGAGGACGAAAAGGTGTCATTGACATACAACTCCTCAGGGTCTACAATCAACAATATTAACTCCGGCCTAAATGCCGGTAATTTATATTTTCGTATCCACCTGCTTGGCTAATTTAATTAAAAACGAACTTGGCGGGTAACAAACCCGTAAGGGCAGCCTATTTTCAATGCATAAACAACCGAGTATCCGCAAGATTTCGTTTCTCGGCGATTATCTTCCGAGAAAGTGCGGTATAGCAACTTTTACAACAGACTTGTGTACCTCGGTGGCGGAGGAGTTTCCATCCTCGAAGTGCCTGGTCGTTCCCGTCAATGACATTGAGGGCGGTTATGAGTATCCGCCTGAAGTACGTTTCGAGATAACGGAGCAGGATTTACCCTCCTACCTGCGTGCAGCGGACTTCCTCAACATTACGGGAGTGGATATCCTCTGCGTGCAGCATGAGTTCGGTATATTCGGAGGGGTGGAGGGCAGTCACCTGCTGGCGCTTCTTCACGAACTGCGCATGCCTATCGTAACTACGCTTCACACCATTCTGCGCGAACCGAACGCTGATCAGCAGCGCGTCATGCGCGAATTAATCCGGCTTTCCACCCGGCTTGTGGTGATGTCTGAAAAGGGCCTCGAGTTTCTGCTCAATGTCTATCAGGCGCCGGCGGATAAGGTTGATCTTATTCAGCACGGTATCCCCGACATGCCTTTTGCCGACCCTAATTATTTTAAAGAGGAGTTCGGCGTTGCAGGCAAACAGGTAGTACTCACCTTCGGGCTCCTTTCACCGAATAAGGGTATCGAGTACGCCCTGAAGGCCCTGCCGGACATCATCGCCGAATTTCCCGATACGGTTTTTATCGTGGTGGGCCAGACCCACCCCAATCTTCTGCGGGAGGAGGGTGAATTTTACCGGCTGAGCCTGGAAAGGCTGGCCAAGGACCTGGGTGTACAGAAACACGTCGTATTCTTCAATCGTTTCGTCGAACTTGATGAACTGATGAGGTTTATCGGCGCTGCGGACATTTACCTTACACCCTACCTAACGGAAGCGCAAATAACATCAGGCACGCTGGCCTATGCCTTCGGCGCCGGTAACGCGGTTGTGTCCACGCCCTACTGGCACGCGACAGAGCTCTTAAGCGATGGACGCGGAAAACTGGTACCCTTCCGCGACGAAAAGGCTATTGCCGTCGCCGTAACCGCTCTGCTTAAGGACGATCCCCTGCGCCACTCGATGCGGAAAAAAGCCTATCAGATGGGGCGTGAGATGGTGTGGAGCCGCGTGGCTCAGCTCTATATGAAATCCTTCCTCCAGGCGAGCCAGGACCACAACTTCGTGGGTCGAAAGTCGTCACCCATCAAGACCCTGGATAAGCAGCCCGATCTCCTGCCGGCTGTAAAACTCGACCACCTCTACCGGATGAGCGATTCAACCGGTATTTTTCAACATGCCAGTTTTACGGTTCCTAATTTTGCCGAAGGTTACTGCACTGACGATAACGCCCGCGCCCTGGTGCTGACACTGATGCTGCAGCAATCGGGAAATAACGCGGCCCGCATCAATGAATTGGCCGCTACGTATGCCTCTTTTTTAAACCACGCCTTCGACCGTGAGAGCCGCAGGTTTCGCAATTTCATGAGTTTCGACCGCAAATGGCTTGAGGAAGTCGGTTCCGAGGATTGCCATGGCAAGGCCCTGTGGGCGCTGGGACTCTGCATGGGGCATGCGCGCCATGACGGCTTCCACATGCTGGCCGCGGAGCTCTTCGAACAGGCACTTCCCGTCGCGTCCGGGTTCACTTCGCCCCGGTCCTGGGCCTTTACGCTCATCGGTATAGACCAGTATCTCAAGCGGTTAAGCGGAGACCGGCGCGCGGATCAGATTCGCGAAGTGCTTACGGAGAAATTGATGCAGCGCTACGCGGATGCCTCATCCGAAGACTGGCACTGGTTCGAAGACGTGGTCTCCTATGCAAACGCCAAACTGTCTCATGCGCTTATCGTAAGCGGCCGATCCATGAACAACAGCGGGATGCTCGACATCGGTCTTAAGACGCTGCGCTGGCTGGTCAGGATTCAAACTTCAGATGCCGGCTCTTTCCGGCCCATCGGCTCTAACGGATTCTTCAAGAAAGGGCAGAAACCCGCGTTATTTGACCAGCAGCCTATAGAAGCCCAGGCAACGGTATCTGCCTGTATCGAGGCCTATTACACAACCGGTGACATGTTTTGGACAGCGGAAGCCCGACGGGCCTTCGAATGGTTTCTAGGAAGAAATGATCTGGGGCTGGCATTGTACGATGCAAACACCGGAGGCTGCCGCGACGGTCTGCACGTTGACCGGTTAAGCCAGAACGAGGGCGCAGAGTCAACACTCGCTTTCCTGCTCTCGCTGGAGGAAATGCAGACACTAAGAAGTACTCTCACAAGCTTCAAAGAAGCATTGGACGAATAGGATGAAAAAAAAAGTTACCGCCGACATAAATAAAGTTACAAATTGCACAATACCTCAAACACTGAACGTTAAACGCATTGGTCCGGCTCTTACACCGGACCGTTCACGGGTGCTGATGCGGCCCTTTTCTCCCTACAGTAAAAATATCGTGAAAAGAATCGTCGCCGACATTATTGCTCTCCCCGAAGAAGACGCAGCAAAGCTCCTTTATCAGGTACTCGGCGAGTTTGAAAACCGTCATGAACACGTGGAGCGGATTTTCCGCAGCCGTTTCCTGCAGGTACAGGGGTATATTGATGCCCAGATTGAAACCTCGCCGGAACGGCAGACGCTTATAGGTTCCTACTTCTGCCACGAATATTCCCCGGAATCCGCGGCGCTGTTCAACCCTTCAATTGTAGTGCACCCCGACCAGACAGGGCTTCCCGAGGAGGCCATCCGTTTTATCCTAAGCCTCCGGGCAACGGGCGAAGGGCACATCTCCTCCATCACCTTCCGTACAGGCACGGTGAACGGGCAGAATCGCATCACCCTCGCGCCTTCCGTACCGTTTACAGCGGAACCGGAGCACGTACCCAATGCGGCTTTTGAGAAAGAGCTCTTTGCCCGTAAACTCCAGGAGGCCGGCCTGCACAGCAACTTTTGCCGGCGGGTTACGGACCAGCTTCCGGGGGAATTCATCTTTGATGATCTGCGCCGCGTACTGGAAGCGGAGCGCCGGAAAATGAGCCAGGTCGACGCCATGGCTGACCGTGCCGTCCAGGGTATCCTTCTGCTCGCCAAATCGAATTACGAAGTGCGCTTTGATCCCGATAGTAAGGTATCCCAGCGCATACTTTTTCCGTCGGGACCCAGCCAGAGCAACGGCATCGAGGACGCGCGTTTCGTCCGGTTTAAAAACGATGACGGCAGTTTTATTTATTACGCAACCTACACAGCCTATGACGGCAAGATCACGCTGCCCCAGCTGCTGGAGACCAGGGACTTTATCCACTTCAAATTCAATACCTTAAACGGCCCCGCCGTGCAGAACAAAGGCATGGCCCTGTTTCCCCGTAAAATAAACGGCCTCTACGCCATGCTTTCGCGCCAGGATGACGAAAATATCCTGCTTATGTACTCCGATAATATTCATTTCTGGCAGACGCCCAAGGTCCTGCTTAAACCCGCAGAGCCCTGGGAACTGGTGAAGATAGGCACCTGCGGTTCTCCCATCGAGACTGAG
>SPDA01000678.1 GCA_004525155.1 Spirochaetales bacterium | reverse complement strand
CGGAGCGCCGCGTCATAGACCGGCACACGGGAGCGGTCTATGATCCCCGAATCGCCGGTGGCGATAATGCCGTCCCGGATAGCGGCGAGGGCCTTGTCCGCGGAGGGGGCCAGGATGACAGCGGCGGCAGCGCGCGGCGTCCCGGTCTGCCGTAATACCTCCTGGAGACAGCTTTCCGCGGCCCCGGCAATGTCCGCCGTCTCATCGAGAATGATGACGGCCGAGGCGGAATTTTTTTCCGCCAGATGGCGGAAAAGGAGATCCGCCGATTTTTTGAAAGCCCCGGTGCGGCTGCCCCCGAAGGGGAGGCTGAAGTGTTCTCCCGTGTCCCGCAGAAAGCCGTCCCTGGCGATATATGCCGGTCTTCCGAGTATGCAGTTGGCCAGGGTAAAGAGGACGTTGAAACCGTCGATAATGACTGTTTTTCCTTTTATCGAGGATACCGTTCTGCCGCGACGGCTTTTCGCCAGGGACGGCGGCATGATGCCGCGGTACAAAACGGAGCGCTGGTACGCGTTGAGCCTGTGGCGGTCCCCCACGAGGCTCCGCAGGGAAGATTCCGGGTAGCCTTTTGCGGTAAACAGGCAGTAGTCTTTCAGGGCATGAAAAAAGTTCTCCGTAAAAATTTCCTTCATCAGGATCATTCTGGAGCATATTGCGGGCCCTGTACAGACCGGGTACAATCGAATCATGATTCGCGTCAACGGGAATTCAATCCCCTGGGAAGAGGACCTGACCCCTGCCAGGCTCTTCAGCCTTCAGGGTTACCGGCTTGTCTCGCCGCCGGTGCATGTAACCGTAAACGGTGAGAAAATAGGGAAGGAGCGGTGGGCCTCGTATAAAATTCCGGATGAAGCGCAGGTGGCCCTGGTGAGTTTTCTCCAGGGCGGATAGGCTTTACAGCAATCCGCCGGCATTGTACTATCCCGCTATGAATATAGGCGTTTACGGCCTGGGAAGGTTCGGGTATTTCTGGGCTGCAATACTTTCAAAAAACTTCAAGGTAGCGGCCTTCAGCAGGAACCCCGAGCGGCCGGTTCCTCCCGGTGTTGAACGGGTTTCGGAGGAGGAGGTGTGCGGATGCGGCACGCTCTTCCTGTGTACCGCCATATCCTCCCTGAACGAGGTGCTCCCGCGCATAAGCCCGCTGCTCAAACCCGGCACGCTGGTCGCGGATACCTGTTCGGTAAAGGTGCGGCCCGTGAAAATGATGGAGGCTTTCCTTCCCTCTTCGGCTCAAATCCTCGCCACGCACCCCATGTTCGGGCCGGATTCCGCGAAAACGGGGCTCAAGGGTCTTCCCCTTGTGTATCACCCCGTGCGCATGGGTCCTGAAAATGATGCGTACTGGAAATCATATTTTAACAGCCTCGGGCTTTCGGTAATTGAAATGACCCCCGACGAGCATGACAGGCAGGCCGCCTACACCCAGGGGGTTACGCATTTCATCGGCCGGGTCCTGGACGACATGAAGCTTGAGCCCAATCCCATCGGGACCATGGGATACGGAAGCCTGCTTTCGATAATCCAGCAGACCTGCAACGACCCCTGGCAGCTTTTTCTCGACCTCCAGCTCTACAATCCCCATACGGAAGAGATGAGAAGGAAACTGAAAAGTTCCCTGGAAGAGATAATGGGAATTATTTCGAAAAACGTAAGCGGAGTATGACAAGATACGCGAAACAGAGGCCGAGGCAGAGGTAGGGCAGGAAATCGCCGAACCTGGTGTAAAAGCTTGACCGCCCGCTGCTGTAAACCGGTATCGATGCCGCGAGAAAGGCCTCCGTAAAATACGGAAGGCTGTGGATTAGCCGGCCGTGGGGATCTATAACGGAAGTAACGCCGGCATTGGTGCTGCGGACAAGCACAGTCCTGTTTTCGATGGACCGGAACCTGGCCGCGACGAAATGCTGAATCTGGGCGGAATCGGTTTTCGACCAGGAATCGTTGGTCAGGTTGATGAGCATCTCCGCGCCCTGTCTTACAAAGTTCCTGCAGAGATAGGGAAAGGCGTCCTCGAAACAGATCGGCGT
>SPDA01000316.1 GCA_004525155.1 Spirochaetales bacterium | reverse complement strand
TAATTTTTCTGCCTTTACGTACACCGGCGGTGAAGCGTACATCAAATGAAATTTCGATGCCTGAGCCTGCTACTTCGCCGTCGCCCTGGGCTGCATGTCCATCACCCAGGAAAAACAGCGCGCCGGGAACGAATACCGGAATATAAAAAGTGGTACCGGCTGCGCATCCGCGGTAATCCATATTACCGCCGTATTGTCCGGAGGTGGCGCTGGAAATGGCCTGTCCGTCCGAAGGCGCCACGCCCAGGCAGCCGAGCATCGGACTGAGCGGCAGGCTGAATTCCTGCAGACCCGTGAGCGGTGTTATTAGTTCGGCGATGTGCCGGTCGGGGAGGATGCGCCATTCCACCCGCCTCTCTTCCGGCAGTTTGGAGCTATAGACAGGATCGACGACATGCGCCGCCAGCATCGAGTTGGACCAGCCGGTTTCACGGTTCGGATGTAGATGATCGATATGAACCATCAACGTATCCCCCGGCTCGGCGCCTTCGATATAAAAGGGGCCAGTCTGCGGATTCGGGCCTCTTGCTGCCTGCCTGCCTGCCGCATCAGTTCCGACCGCGTCGAGGGTGGTAGTTACTACTGTATCCCCGTCGGCGATGTGCAGAACCGGCGGGTGGGACCCGAAAGAGGTATGGTATGCGGCGGGCTGAAAATGATGTGTGGCCATCAACGTCCTCCGGGACTATATGTATGCCGCTATTCTATCATTATTTCCGGCTTTTCGAAAGAATTCCGGAAACGTGCCGTAGGATTGTCCGAGAATTTTTATCTTGGCATTCGGAGCCTTTTACTGTATACTTTACTTATGATTAATACCCAGATTTGACGTTCCATCAGTTTCTTCACTTCACGGCCGGACGCAAGTCCGGAGTAAAATGTCTACCATCATTATCAGCCGGATAAAATAAAATGAATATTGCAGAAGAAATAAATAAAAGAAAAACATTTGCCATCATCAGTCACCCGGATGCGGGAAAGACCACGCTCACGGAAAAGCTCCTTCTTTTCGGGGGCCGCATTCATGAGGCCGGGGCGGTCAAGTCCAACAAGATACGCAAGACCGCCATGTCGGACTTCATGGAAATCGAAAAGCAGCGCGGTATCTCCGTAGCCACCGCTGTCATGTCCTTCGAATATCAGGGCCTCCTCATCAATATTCTCGACACGCCGGGGCACAAGGATTTCGCGGAGGACACCTACCGCACCCTTACGGCGGTGGACAGTGTTATCCTGGTGGTGGATTCCGTGAAAGGCGCGGAAGAGCAGACCGAGAAGCTCATGAAAGTCTGCAGGATGCGCAGCACGCCTGTCATCATCTTCGTGAACAAACTGGACCGCGAAGGCAAGCGCCCTTTTGAGCTCATGGACGAGCTGGAAGAGAAGCTTGATATCCGGGTGCGGCCCCTTACCTGGCCCCTCGGCATGGGTTCAATGTTCAAGGGTGTGTATAACCTGATGGAACAGAACCTCTACCTTTTCACGCCGGGCAAGGACAGGATTGAGGAAGACAGGCTTCTTATCAAGGGCCTTGAAGACCCCATGCTCGATGAGAAAACGGGAAGCCATGCTGCCCAGCTCAGGGAGGATGTCGGTCTTATCGAGGGTGTTTACGGGAGCTTCGACGAAGCCGATTACCGCGAGGGCCGGACGGCGCCGGTATTTTTCGGAAGCGCCCTCAACAACTTCGGCGTGCGCGAGCTTCTCGAAACTTTCATCCGCCTGGCGCCTCATCCGGGACCCAGGGAATCGGACATGCGTTCCGTTGACCCCTATGAGGAAAAGTTCAGCGGCTTTGTTTTCAAGATCCACGCGAACCTCGATCCGCGGCACAGGGACCGCATAGCATTCTTGAGAGTCTGTTCCGGCAGGTTCCAGAAAGACCGGTTCTTCCGCCATGTGCGTCTCGGCAAGCAGGTGCGCTTCGCCACCCCCTACAGTTTCATGGCCCAGAAAAAAAGCATCATAGACGAAGCCTTCCCCGGGGACGTGGTGGGGCTCTACGACAGGGGCGATCTGAAAATCGGCGACACACTTACCGAAGGCGAGGAGTTCACATTCCGGGGCATACCGAGTTTTTCACCCGAAATTTTCAAGGAACTGGTCAATGCGGATCCCATGAAGTCGAAACAGCTCGAAAAAGGCATAACCCAGCTTACCGAAGAGGGACTTGTCCAGCTTTTTATCCAGGAATTGGGGAGGCGTAAAATAATCGGCACCGTCGGGGAACTCCAGTTCGATGTCATCGCCTACCGCCTGAAGAACGAGTACGGCGCCTCCTGCCGTTTCGAACGCCTTCCTTTCGCGCGGGCCTGCTGGATGACTGCCGAAAAGCCGGAGGACCTGAAGCAGTTCATGAAATACCGGGAGCAGCAGATTGCCTATGACAGGGACAGCAATCCGGTGTATTTTGCCGAGTCCGAATGGATGCTTAACACGATTATCTCCAAGAACCCGGGGATTGTTTTCCACTATACCTCCGAGTTCAAGACCGGCGGGTCCGAGAAGGCCAACAGCGCGGGCGCTGCCTGAAGCTTGACCGCTGGAAATTACATTACACAGACTGCAGAAGTTTCGCGTACTCCACCGCGATCTTTGCGCCCAGGGCAGCGTTGTTTTTAATGAGCGCTATGTTGGACTCGAGGGATTCTCCCTTGCTCAGCTCCTTGACCTTCGAAAGCAGGAAGGGCGTGACATCCTTGCCGCGGACGCTTTTGTCCTCACAGGCTTCCAGGGCCTTGTCGATAATACTGTTAATGTGAGCGGGATCCATTGAGTCAGCCTCCGGAATAGGGTTCGCCACGAGAATGCCGCCGGAAAGCCCCAGGTCCCATTTTGTCTTCATGATGCGGGCGATTTCCGCGGCCGAGTCGACCCTGTATGCGAGCTTGATGCCGCTGTGCCTGCTGTAAAAGGCCGGCAGTTCGTCCGTCCCGAAACCGAGGGCAGGCACGCCCAGGGTTTCCAGATATTCCATGGTAAGCCTTAAATCGAGTATCGCCTTGGCTCCGGAGCAGACCACGGTCACATCGGTCCTGGAAAGCTCCTGCAGGTCCGCGGATATATCGAAAGTTTTCTCCGCGCCGCGGTGAACACCGCCGATGCCGCCTGTAACAAAGACGCGTATGCCGGCAAGGTCGGCGCAGATCATGGTGGCTGCGACTGTTGTTGAGGCGTGGCACTTTCCCGCGATGACCACTGCAAGGTCCATCCTGCTGGCCTTGATTACGTGTTTCTCCTGTGCGAGAAATTTCATATCCTCCGCTCCCAGCCCCGCTTTTATCCTGCCGCCGATAACGGCCATGGTGGCGGGTACCGCGCCGCTCTCTTTGACTATGCATTCGACCTCTTGAGCGGTCTGGATATTGGCAGGATACGGCATGCCGTGGGAAATGATGGTGGATTCCAGGGCCACAACCGGCCGGTTTTCATCGAGGGCAGTTCTTACTTCCGGCGAAAAATCGAGATACGTTCTCAAGGCAGGACCCTCCTTGTCTTCATTATATCACGAACTGATTCAAGGGAAATGCCTCCGCAGACCGTCTGTTCCGATTCCAGGCTGAGCACTGCCGCGGCCATGCCCGTCCGGATGCACTCATCCATGGAAAACCCGGCGGCGAGAGCGTAGACAACCCCGCCTGTGAAGGAATCCCCCGCGCCTGTGGCATCCGTGATTTCCGCCTTATAGGCGGGATACCTTTTTCCCCGGCCCGCTGCCGCGTCGAAATGATATGCGCCCTCTCTGCCGAGAGTGACCAGAATGTGATTAAACCGGGCTGAAAGTCCGCGGCAGGCAGTTTCCATGTCACCCGCAGTGTGCACCGGATACCCGGCCAGGGCGGTTAATTCGTCAAGGTTGGGTGTAATCAGGTCCGCGGGGCAGGGCAGGCCGAGAAGTTTTTCCGCTTTTGCAACGGATACGGGTTCCGCGGCAAGCAAAGCGCCGCCTTCGGCCTTCAGCCGGGCGATACTCCCAAGAGTTTCCCTTTCAAGGTTTACGTCCACGATGATATGGCTGCAGAACCTGAT
>SPDA01000175.1 GCA_004525155.1 Spirochaetales bacterium | reverse complement strand
GCGGTGTACTCTGCGGGCAGCTTCTTGCCCCACTTCTTGAACAGAAAGTGCAGCTTGTGTATGCCCACCGGGGGGAAGAACATCATGGGGCAGAATCCGTATACGACGCTGATTCCGTTCTGTTTGCAGAATTCGTGGGCCGCCGCGGAATACGCGCCCTTGCCGCCCTCGCCCTGATGCATCCACACACGCCTTATGCCGGTATCCGACAGCTCCCCGATAACCGAATCCGTTACTGTTGAGGGCACGCAATATATAACGCCTTTCACATCCGGCGGCAGGTCCTTGACGGAAGCATAACATGTGAGCCCCTCGATTTCCTGTTCCTTCGGATTGACCGGATATACTATATATCCCTTTTTGGTAAGCATCCGGAGGAGGGCATTACCGAATTTATGGCTGCTTTTTGATGCGCCAACAAGGGCTACGTATTTGTCCTTGATAAAATCACCGATTACCGCTTTCATGAAGCCTCTCCTCGAGTTTTTCTATGATATTTTCAGCATACCTGTCAATGTTATCCACGCGGTCCCGCTCGATGCGGAAACCCACAGCCCCTTCATGCCCGCCGCCGTTTTCAATTTTCAGCATTTCAAGTACATTTCTCAAGTCCAGGCCCTTGTAATGCTGGCTCCTGCGCAGACGGAACTGTATAAAGTCGGAATGGGCGGGATCATCGTAAAATCCCACAAGACCCATAACCTTCGTCTTTTCCGCCAGTTCGTCGGCCACGGTCCTGGAAATGGCCGTTACCGTTTCCTGTCCGAATTCCCCCATGGCGCGGACGGATTCTTCCTTGCCCAGCACGGACCAGCGCAGGGTTTTTCCAGCCTTCATCCTGTCCAGGAAAAGCGCGTGGCAGTTTTCTTCAGCTTTTGATAACTTGAATATTTCCCCGTACACCTGTTCCATGGTGGAGAAATTTTTCGAATCCTTGAATGTTTCCTTCAATAATATCTCCTCGAAAAGTCCGCTGAACAGCCGGTAAAACCACTGTTCCCTCTTCGATTTGAGATATTTCCCCATCTTCGAGTCGCCTATTATTCCCGTGAGAACCGCGAGAACGAAATTCCTGGTCATCAGGTTTTCCTGGCGCAGTGAAGCCGGCAGTTTCTCATGACAGCGCAGTTTGAACGCAAGAAGCCCTACCAGTTCGCTGGAAGATGATGCGCCTGTTACCAGGCAGTACCCCTCGTCGCCGATGTATCCGCTGTCGCTGCCGAGATGATGATCGAATTCTATCTTCAGAACCGTTTCGTCCTCGTACAGCTCGTGCAGCTTTTCCGATTTTGGCAGCATTGAAGGCTTCGCCGTATCCATAATCACGAGGCCGCCCACCCCCCCGGGAAGTTCTGCGCAGTTCTCGATGGTGATAATCGAATTGTACCTGCAGATATTGAGGAGATACCGGTAGTTCTCGTTGATTTCGGAACAGGTCAGTATGTAGCAGGTCTTGTCGAGCCTGCTGGCCAGAAGGCCGAAAGCGACCATGGCTGCGATGCAGTCCTCGTCCGGATTGTCATGGCCCAGCAGGAGAAAACGGTCCTTCGACAGAAGCGCACCTATGATGTTTTCAATAATCCTGTTTTTTCCCGCAATCGTTTTAATTTCTGTTTTCTGTTCAGGTCTTTTCATGAAAACCCGCCTTTAAAAAGCGATAATACAACTTCGCATGTCAGTCCGCAACCGCTACCCTGTTCCGTCCAGCTTCCTTGGCTTTGTAGAGGGCCTTATCCGCCCTTTCCAAAAGCGCTGCCATACTCTCCCCGTGATCAGGGAAACAGGCTATGCCGATGCTTGATGTAAGCCTGCGGATACTGCCTGGCATACCATCGAGAACGGGCAGCTCCCGTAATCCGCTGCAGACTTTCTCGCATTTGCTCAAGGCTTCCGCCGCGTCTGTCCGGGGCAGGATGAAGGTGAACTCGTCTCCGCCGTACCGGACCAGGATGCCTCCGTCCCTGAACACCGTATTGAACACGGTCACTGCAGCCAGTATCACCTCGTCGCCTTTTTTCTCGCCGTATTCCTTGTTAAGTGTTCCGAAATGGTCCAAATCGACCATGGCCAGCGACAGTTTCTGCCTTCGGACCCTGGCCTCCGAAAGCTGTTCGTTCAGGGCATCCTCAAGAAACCGCCTGTTGTACAGGCCTGTAAAATCGTCCGTTATGGCGCGTTTCCTGGCTTCTTCGCCCCATTGTACCATATCGGAGAGGAAATTGCCGGTATTTTTCAGCCGGGAAGTGGTTATGACGAGCATTCTGTAAAGGATCCGGGCAGCGATGGATGAATGTGTTTCCATGAGCCTGAAAAACTCATTTTTGTGCAGGCTTAAGAGAAGGGACTTTTCCTTCGCCCGGCAGGTGGCGGACCGATGAGAGTCTTCGAATATGGACATCTCGCCGAAAAAATTACCCGAACGCACTTCGCTTATTTCCAGCTCCTTGCCGTCGGGCAGTTTCACGGAAATTCCTATGCTTCCGTCGAGAACGATATACACTTCACTGCCTTCCTGGTTCTGACGGAAAAGCACGTCCCCCTCCTGTATGGCATGCTCGTTCATGACGGACCGGAGAACCGCTATCTCCTCCTCGCCAAGATCCGAAAATATTTCTATCTCTTTAAGGATGTCCGGCTTAAGAACCACCCGCAGCCTCCTTGTCTTCCGGAAACAGTATTTTCCCGCCGCCCCTGGCCCTTCCGAGGAGAGGCAGCTCATGGGCCTCCGCGATGAGGGCTGCTGCATCCCTTGCATGCAGCGGAAACACTGCTATGCCCACGCTCGCGGTAAGCCGGAAATCCCCGCTGCCCGTAACCGCGGAAAGGTCAAGGCTTCCCACAAGTTCCTGGAGCCTGCGCGCAGTTTCATGGGCTCCGTTTCTGTCGAGGCTGGGGAATACAAAAGCAAATTCGTTGCCCATGTACCGGACGGCTGTGCCTCTTTCTCCGAGTTCCTCCGCGTACGCCCCCGCAAGGACCCTGATGGTTTCATCCCCGGCGTCGTGACCGCAGTTGTCGTTAATCCACTTGAAGTTGTCCGGCTTGATCATGAGAAGGCTCACCGGTTCCCCGGGGTTTTTCAGAAACGTGTGGAGCTGCTCATCGAGATAGGTTTTATTGAACAGCCCTGTCAGCGTATCACCGTAGACCTGACGTTTGAGTTCCTGGATAACGGGTGAATTATCAGTGATGAGATTGTTGGTGCGGCGGATTCTGCCCGCGATGAGGCTAATAAAAGCATGGAGGATCCTCGCGGAAATTGCGGGATAGGCTGAAAGCAGGTCCTGAAAATTGAGACCTTCCTTTGGAAACTGCAGTAATACGGTACTCCCGTTTGCGCCGGCTTTTGCGGAGGCATTGTGCGCCTCGCGCTGGAAAAACTCAAGCTCCCCGAACATGTCTCCCTCGATAAGCCTGGCAAGCTGCAGGCTTTTGCCTTCCTCCGTTATACGGGAAACCGATACCTCTCCACTGCTTACCACAAAAAGCTCACTGGCCGGATCCCCGGTTTCAAACACTGTCTCTTCCGATCCATATTCCCGAAGCTCGCTGTTGCCTGCAAGGATTTCAAGCTCTTCACCTGTCAGCTGCGAAAAAATGCCGGTTTTTTTAAGGAGGTTCAACAAGTCTTTCATCCGTCAACCAAGGATAGTTTTATATTCATTTTTCACCGCAACTATAACACAAATCACACGTTTACCCCAGAGCCGGATTCCTTTACCATACCGAAGAGTTCGAGGTCCGCTTCTGGAAAATGCCTGGAGCCGGTACTCGTAAATCCCCGCTTCCGGTAGTAGGCAGCCAGTTCCGGCGTCATCGTTTCGAGAGCGACAGGAAAACCCTTTTCAAGGGCTGAAGTTGCGGCTTTCCCGAGGAGCGCCGCGCCGATTCCCTGCTTCCGGAAACCTGGCAGAACGCCCAGCAGATAGACGTAGAGGTGTTCCGGCGGAAGATACTGCCTGCGCAGGGCCGTCAGAATTCGTTCAAACCGAAGGGACCGTGCAATAACAGCGGGTCCGCAGGTAAAAGGCAGACGCGCCGCCCCGGCGCCAAGTTCCGTCCGCAGAGAATACAGTTTCGCTGAATGCGGAACGCTGATGATAAATCCGCAGGCAGGGTCCCCGGCGACTGTAATGTAGCCGTTCCTGAATCCGCCGCGGAACACGAATGAAAAGTAGGCAGACCCTTTTTTTACAAGGTTTGCAGTGCCCCCGAATAGGTAGAGGAAAAGCGGATTTTCCAAAAATGCCATGGCGGCGATGTCCGCGAGCCTGGGGATATCATTTTCTACCGCAGCCCGGAAACGTGTCATGCCGGTATTCTACGACACGGAAGAAATAACGTCCACCCGAATATTCGTTGTCGTTGAAACCTGACAGACGTCTATCTGCCGGACTTTTCTGATGGGCTGCTGTTGTAGTTTTCGTTCTGCCGTGGGTGATCAGGGCCTGTCCTAAGGGATCTTATTGAACCAGGAATCGATCAACTCCCGTTTATACCGGCTGTTTTCATGGACAGCGGGGGATATCTTCCGTATCTTATAGGCAGGAGGAAATGCATGCACAAACTGGTTCTCATCCGCCACGGTGAAAGCGACTGGAACAGGGAAAACCGGTTTACCGGCTGGACGGATGTTCCGCTTTCAGAAACCGGCATAAGCGAGGCACACAGCGGCGGCAGACTGCTTAAGGAGCAGGGGTACGTGTTTGATATCACTTATACTTCCGTTCTTAAACGCGCGATAAATACTCTTGATATAGTACTGAGTGAAATCGATCAGGTCTGGCTGCCGGTACATAAAACCTGGCGGCTTAACGAACGCCATTACGGCGCCCTGCAGGGGCTCAACAAGGCGGAAACCGCGGCAAAGCACGGCGATGAGCAGGTGCACATCTGGCGCCGCAGCTACGACATACGTCCCCCGGCCCTCGATGAAAAAGACCCGCGGAACCCGAAAACCGACCCGAGGTATGCCGGCGTGCCCCTGACTGATCTGCCGCTTACCGAATGCCTGAAGGACACGGTGGAACGGTTTCTGCCCTACTGGTTCGAGGTAATCACGCCGCAGGTCCATGCCGGCAGGCGCGTGCTTATCGTTGCCCACGGCAACAGTTTGAGGGCCCTGGTCAAACACCTTGACGGAGTCTCCGACTCCGAAATAGTGGGTCTCAATATTCCCACAGGCGTGCCCCTCGTGTACGAACTGGATGAGTATCTGAAACCTTTAAATCATTACTACCTGGGGGACCAGGAGGAAATTCGGAAAAAGGCCGAGGCTGTCGCCGCTCAGGGCAAGGCGAAAGGCTAAGGCGGCTTTAATCATCCATCCAGCCCTTGACGAAACCTGGTTTTCGTACATTAATCGCAGGAATAATCCCAATCAGCGCGTACTATTTAAGGAATAAACACATATGGCTCCTGAACAGAACAAGATAATTTACTCCATGATGAGGGTCTCCAAGACCTATAACCAGAAAACAGTGCTCAAGGATATTTCGCTTTCCTACTTTTACGGAGCGAAAATAGGCGTTATCGGCCTCAACGGCTCCGG
>SPDA01000108.1 GCA_004525155.1 Spirochaetales bacterium | reverse complement strand
CCGGCGCCGGCGCCGGAGCATAAGCCTTTTCCTTTTCCCCTTTGCCGCTCAACGTATCGTCGTACGTCTGGGGCGCGGGACCCGCGGCGGTGGACTGCCTCACCACTGGCCGGCTTATATAGCGCGGCGTTGAAAGGTCCATGATAAAGGAGATGGGCCTACCGCTTACCAGGGAAAGGGAGACGTCCTTCCAGTCCTCGTCCGTGGCATTTTCGACGATAGCCCACCCCTGCAGATAATGTTCGCCTTTGTCATCCAGCACAAGCCGGTAGGCGGTCTTCCAGGCCGGGGCCTCTGTGAGATAGCCCATGGAAACCCGGCGGGTACCGCTGCCGGTAAAGCCTACGCGGATCGTTTTTTTGTCCACATCGTGGCTTTCGGCGATGACACTTAAGGCCTTGCGGAATTCGCTGTCCACCCGGCTGCTTAAAAATTTCAGGTTCTTTATATCGTTCAACGGAAAGGAACGCACACCGCCTGCGGTAAGGATGTTAAGGAATAGAAACTGCTTGCCCTCGCTGTCCGCTCTTGTCTCGACACCGACCACGAGGCCTTCCACGGGGTCCGGCACGGCAAGGGAAACATCTTCTCCGCGAAGCTGGGTCAGGATCGACACCAGCCCCGGGTTGCCCGCCAGGTTGACCGCAAAACTTTTAAGACGCCTTTCCACCGGGTCCTGCGAACCGTACGTGACCCCGGTTACCTGCCCGCCGTCGAGATCGCGGACAGTCAGACTTTTAAGAAGGTCATTCACCTCGGAACTTTTAAAGGACAGTTCCACTTCCTGATTGCCCGAAACCTTTCCTTCACGCTGAAAGTACCCCACACCGCTTACATAAAGAATCACCCTGGAAAGGGGAATGGAGGATGCGGTCCCTTCGGTTGAATTCATGGTACTCTCCCTTGTTCCCTGCGCGCCCAGCAGTGACGCCGTAATCATCATGCTCGTTAAAAGTACTGCAGCGACTAAAGTTCTCTTCTTATTCATACTGACAACTATACCCCGAAAACGGCAAATGTGCAAAGTTTTTGTGCGTATTCCATGAACTTTTCCCCTTGCATTCCCCGCCGGATAGGAGTAAAATAACATCACATTATGCAATCGATTGCATAAACGAGGAGGAACATATGGCAGATCTCGGTTCATTGAAGCAGAACCCGCCGGTAAACCGGCTTAACACGGAATTACCAAAAATCGGCATTCGGCCTACCATAGACGGAAGATTAGGCGGCGTCCGGGAATCACTCGAAACACAGACCATGAACATGGCCAAAAGCGTACAGAAACTGATTTCAGAAAACGTAAGGCACCCGAACGGTCTGCCTGTGGAATGCGTTATAGCCGACACAACCATCGGCGGTGTGGCTGAAGCGGCCCGCTGCGCAGAAAAGTTCAGACGGGAGGGTGTAGGCGTTTCCATTACCGTCACGCCCTGCTGGTGTTACGGTTCCGAAACCATGGACATGGATCCTCACACGCCCAAGGCAGTATGGGGTTTCAACGGCACCGAGCGGCCCGGGGCGGTGTATCTCGCTGCCGTACTGTCCGCCCACAGCCAGAAGGGACTGCCGGCCTTCAGCATCTACGGCAAAGATGTGCAGGACGCACAGGACACTTCGATTCCATCGGATGTTAAGGAAAAATTCCTTCGTTTCGCCCGCGCCGGCCTTGCGGCCGCCTCCATGCGGGGAACATCCTATCTTTCCGTCGGGTCCGTATCCATGGGTATTGCAGGATCCATAGTAAAGGAAGATTTTTTCCAGGAATATCTGGGCATGCGGAATGAATATGTGGACATGACGGAAATCAAGCGGAGAATCGACCGCGGCATCTACGATAAAGAAGAGTATGCAAAAGCCCTCGCCTGGATAAAAAAGAACTGCAGAGAGGGAGAAGACCTGAACGCCCCGGCGGCGCAGCGCTCAGCGGCGGAGAAAAAAGAAGACTGGGAATTTGTCGTAAAAATGACTCTTATCTGCAGGGACCTCATGATAGGCAACCCCAGGCTCAAAGCCCTGGGATTCGCGGAAGAAGCGCTTGGCCACAATGCCATTGCCGGCGGTTTTCAGGGGCAGAGGCAGTGGACGGACCACTATCCCAACGGGGATTTTACAGAGACCTTCCTCAATTCCTCCTTCGACTGGAACGGCCTGCGCGAGTCTTTTGTTTTCGCCACTGAAAACGATGCCATGAACGGTGTCGCCATGCTTTTCGGCCACCTTTTAACCGGCACGGCCCAGATCTTCGCGGACGTGCGCACCTACTGGAGCCCCGATGCTGTAAAGCGCGTCACGGGCAAGGCGCTTACCGGCCATGCCCAGCACGGCATTATCCACCTTATCAATTCCGGCTCGGCGAGCCTCGACGGTACCGGGGAATGCATGGTAAACGGCAAACCTGCCCTCAAACCCTACTGGGAGATAACACCGGAAGAAGCGGGCAGATGCCTCGATGCCACCCTCTTCAGGACGGCGGACACCGGATACTTCCGGGGCGGCGGGTATTCCTCGGACTTTCTTACCAAGGGCGGCATGCCCGTAACCATGACGCGCATGAACTACATCAAGGGACTGGGACCGGTTCTTCAGCTGGCGGAAGGATACACCGTGGAACTGCCGATGGACGTGCATGAAAAACTCGACAGCCGCACCAGCCCGACCTGGCCCTCGACCTGGTTCGCGCCTATACTTACCGGAAAGACTCCTTTTAACGATGTGTATTCCGTTATGGCAAACTGGGGAGCCAACCACGGGTCCGTCTGCTACGGTCATGTGGGCGCGGATTTCCTGAGTTTAGCGGCCGTCCTGCGCATCCCCGTAAGCATGCACAATGTTGCCGCGGAAAAAATCTACCGTCCCAGCGCCTGGGCCGCCTTCGGCATGGACCCGGAAGGCGCCGACTACCGTGCCTGTTCCAATTTCGGGCCGCTGTACGGGTAATCACAAACAACGATTCTTATGCCTGTTGGATACCTCACCGGAAACGGCGACGGTATTCAGCGGGCTTTTTTAATGCTTTAAAGCCGGTAGGTCAACCCTTGACAGCGCCGGCAACGACGCCCTTTGTCAGCGTTTTATTGAAAATCAGATAGATTATCATGACGGGAATCGTTGCAATCGTCAGAGCCGCCATCTGCCATCCCATCTGCGTGCCCATGAGGCTGGTAAAAGAATACACGCCCACCGGGAGTGATTTTGTCAACTCTTTGCTTGCCAGCACCAAGACCAGCAAGAATTCGTTCCAAATCCCTAAGGCGCTAATAATGCTTACCGTAAGTATTACCGGCGCGCACATTGGTACAATAATACTTCTGAAGGCCCTTAAATTAGTAGCCCCGTCCATATAGGCAGACTCGATCAGACTGTCCGGCAACCCCCGCATGAACTGTGTAGACAGGAGTACCGCCAGAGGCAGCCCGAAAGCGGTATATACCAGCATGATGCCGATGCGCGTGTCGGTTAAGCCCACGGAACTCAGCAACAGGAAAAGGGGGATGATGACGGACTGGATGCTGATTAGGCATCCCAGGCCGATGAGCCCCATGATAAAAACCGACAATTTTTTAAAAGGCATTTTACTCAGGGCGAAGCTGATCATCAGGCTGAAAAGGATAATGCAGAATGTCGATATTCCCGCATAGGCAATACTGTTGATGAATTTTATGCCGAGATCGCCCCGGTCAAAAGCGGCGATATAATTGAACCAGACCGTCGCTAGGCCGATCCTGATTCTTAAGGGTTTCGGCAACTGTGAAACCTTAAGCGTGTCGCCCGGCTGAAGGCTTGCGATTTCCGGAGGAAGGTCTTCTTTCAACAGAAAGTGGAGCATCAATCTTCTCCCCGGCGATATGGTGGCGGATTCGATGATGAGCCGCTCGCGGGTATCGACCTCCGGGTCATAGGGCAGGATAACGTTCAGCGAAGCAGGGATAACGACGTATTCATCCTCCTTGTTGTCGAATAAATCATGCGGGAGGGCATAGACGTTGGTAATAAGCTCATCGTTTGATTTAAAGGAAGAATACAGCATCCAGAAAAGCGGCAGTACCGTTATCAGGGCCCATGTGATCAAGATGACATAGGAAATTATTCTTCCGACAGGAGAAGAAGAAGTTCTTTTTTGGCCCAGGCGTTCTGAATCTTCCATTTTAATTCCCCTCGCCGGATCGAAGTTTTTTGCCTATATAATTGCTCAGCAAAATGAGGGTAACGCTGATAAAAACAATCGCGTTGGAAATGGCCGAACCATAGGCAAACCGCATATCGTTCGAATAATCCTGGAAAGCGGTCTGGTACATGAAAACAGGGAGGACCATGGCATTGTCCCGCACGAGGCCCTGAGTTGTTATGGCAAATATCAGATCGAAACCGCGCAGCGATCCCGCGATGGCGAGGGTTGAAGACACTAGTATGGTGCCGGCAAGAAGCGGAACTATTATCCTGAAGAAAATCTGCGATTCCGAGGCCCCGTCAATCTTCGCGGCTTCTATCATATTCGTATCTATTTTTTGAAGGTTGGCGAGAAAGATAATCATGTACAGACCCGTATACATCCAGATAAGGGCGAAACCGATAGGATACATGACTGTCTTTGAATTGAGCATCAGGTCGAACTGCGCCGCCGGGTCGCCTGAAACAAGCTGAATAAGCCGGGCCACCGGTCCGTCGGCCTGGAACAGCCTCTTCCACAGGGTGCCTATCACGATGGTGGAAAGAAAATGGGGAAAAAATACCATGGATTGAAAAAAATAGCGCGCCCTCACCAGTTTGCGATAAAGAATGTAGGCAAGAATAAAACCGAGGGGGATCTGACCGAATATCGAGACTCCTACAACAGTCAGGTTGTTTTTCAAGGCATGCCAGAACTTGGGATCCTGCACCATGGTCTTGTACTGCTGCAAACCGACAAAATTCCAGGCCCCCCCCCGGTTGGGGTTAAAATTGCTAACACTGAGCCATAAGGAATAGAGTACGGGGTAAGCGACAATGAACAGATAAACCAGAAGCCCCGGTGCGACAAATCCAAAGTACGGAATGAGCGCTCGGCGGTCACGTTCTTTCACGGAGCCTCCAGACAGGTGCGTCAACTCATGCCGCACCGGAATAAACGGGGGGGGGATAGCCCCCCCCCTTGTTAAACCATCAATAAGAATGTATTACTTCCGGAAAAGTTTTTCCACCTCTGCAGCAATATCTTTTGCCGTTGCCTGGCCGGCTACTATCTTCTGCATACCGGCGTTAAGGGCGTCGTTCGGAGCTCCGCTTAAAAAAGCGTCTATTACATCGGTGCTCATGGCTGCCTTCGCAAGTCCCACTTTCTGCTTGACGAGTCGGGGCAGATCGTCGGGCACCTTGTAGTTTTTCAGGATGGGAGCCACTATGGCGCCGTCTCTCAGTCGCTGTGTGGTTTCCGGCTCGCTATAGAAGTACTGAATAAATTTGAGCGCGGCGTCCCGGACCTTTGGATCCGCGGCGCCGGCTTTTGTTATCCCGTAACCGACTTGGATTGCCGCTGCAACAGAACCGGCTGTTGCGGCTTTCTCTCCCGGCAATTTCGGCCATGCCATCATGAGGGTGTTGTTGGCGACATCCGGGTTCTCGATACTGCCCGCAATCCACTGGCCCTGGACCATGAAGAGGGCCTTGCTGTTGCTGTAATTTGAAAGATTGGCGCCGTAATCAACCAGCAGGGACTTCTGGGAGATTACTCCGTCTTTCAGCATGGTGGCGATAAATTCAAGCGAGTCCACAAAGGCCTGGTCCGTGAATTTATACTGGCCCGCTACAGCCTTGGATACCCATTTAGGATCGCCGGACATGCGTGCAATAACGGCAGACATGAGGCAGGAACCCCAGGCCCAGCCGTCCGCGCCGTCAATGGAGATTACATCCAGACCCTTGGCCTTGGCAGCAGGTACCATGGCGACGATGTCGGCGTAGGTTTTGGGAGCGGTGAAACCAAGAGATTTCACTAGGGTTTCATTCATATATAGCACTGTGGTGATGTTCGAAGTGCCGAGGGGTATTTCCCAGATTTCGCCGTTCGATCCCATGGGAGGAACCAGGGAGAGATCGTAGTAATTGGTATCCATGTAGGATTTATGATCAAACTGCTGACCCGCTTCTTTCCATGGAGCGCCCCAGCGTGCATCGGCACCCATATACGCCAAATGGGGTACATCGCCACCCGCGAGCCTGGCGACGACCTTCTGATGGTAGGTCTCATCGTAGAGCATCTCGAAATCGATGTCGATGGTGGGGTTCGCTTTTTCAAACGCGTCCACAATGCGCAACCAGTTGACACCTTCCGGGTTTGAATTGTCGCCGTAAGCCATGGTTTTTACCACGATCTTTGCAACAGGTTTGGCAGTTTCAGCAGGTTCCGCCTTAGCAGGTTCGGTTTTTGCCGGCGCCGTTTCCTGTTTTCCGCCTGCCATGACAAACGACGCAAGCGTTAAAACGAGGGTGAGCGCCAGAAGTACTGTCCAGATTCGTTTCATAATATCTCCTCCATTT
>SPDA01000231.1 GCA_004525155.1 Spirochaetales bacterium | reverse complement strand
TGCTGATTAAGGATGAAAAAGCCTATGTCTGCGATTTGACGGCCGATGAAATCCGCGCCTACCGCGGAACCCTTACCGAGCCGGGAAGGGAAAGTCCCTACAGAAACCGCAGCGCCGGGGAAAATCTCGATCTCTTTACCAGGATGAAAAACGGCGAATTCCCTGACGGGTCCCGAGTGCTTCGCGCGAAAATAGACATGGCTTCTCCCAATATCAGTATGAGGGATCCGGCCATTTACCGGATCCGCAGGGCAAGCCACCACCGGACCGGTGACGAATGGTGCATCTACCCCATGTATGATTTTACCCATTGTCTCTCCGATGCGCTGGAGGGCATTACTCATTCCATCTGCACCCTGGAGTTCGAAAACAACCGGCCTCTGTACGACTGGTTCCTCGATCAGCTGCCCGTGAGCTGCCACCCCCAGCAGATCGAGTTCGCCAGGCTCAACCTTACCTACACGGTCTTGAGCAAGCGGCGCCTGCTGGAACTGGTGGAAAAAAAGTATGTGACCGGGTGGGACGACCCGCGGATGCCTACCATCGCCGGCTTGAGGCGGAGAGGGTATACCCCTGCTTCCATCAGGGAATTCGCGGACAGGATTGGGGTGGCCAAGAGAGACAGCACCGTGGATCTCCCTCTCCTCGAATTCTGTCTGAGGGAGGAACTGAACAGGACAGCCCGGAGGATAATGGGTGTCATACATCCCGTAAAGCTCATAATCGACAATTACCCGGAAGGACAGACGGAAGAAATGGATGCGGTCAACAATCCGGAAGACGAAGCGCAGGGTCTGCGGAAAGTTCCCTTCTCCCGGGTCCTGTACATTGAACAGGACGATTTCCGGGAGGAGCCGCCAAAAAAGTACTACCGGCTGTTTCCCGGAAACGAAGTGAGGCTTCGCTACGCTTATTATGTCACCTGTACCGGATTTGTCAGGGACGATGCCACCGGCGGGGTGAAGGAGATTCACTGTACCTATGACCCCCGGACAAGGGGAGGCTCCTCACCTGACGGAAGAAACGTAAAAAGCACCATCCACTGGGTTTCCGCCGGGCACGCCGTGGACACGGAGGTGCGGCTCTATGACAATCTTTTCACCGTTCCGGACCCCGGGGCTGCGGAGGACTTCCTGTCGGCAGTGAATCCGGAATCGCTTACCGTGAGGACGGGCTGCAAACTGGAGCCATCGGTAAAAACGATAAAACCCGGAGACCCGGTCCAATTCGAGAGGATGGGATACTTTTCCCCGGATCCGGTTGATTTCCGGGCGGAAAAACCCGTTTTCAACCGGACCGTTACGCTTAAAGACAGCTGGGCAAGGATGCAGAAGGCCTCCGGATAACCCGGCAGCTTCTCCTCCGTTACAGGGGAGCCTTGTGGTCGATAAGGGCGTTCAGGCTTTCCCGGTAGTAGCGGAATTCGTTCCAGTGGATCTCCGGCGGGATGAGGTGGTCGCCGAAGGGGATGTATCCTCCGAGGTTGTAGGCTTCCCTGACGGGGACCAAGATCTCGTCTATCCTTTTTTTACCGTGACGGATTTCCATTTTAGGCAGCCCTCCCATCATTTTAAGTGTGGGAAAATCCCGGCGGACCCTGACTACGTCCATGCCGCAGGTAGCTTCTATGGGATACATGCCCGTTATTCCTGCTTCCATGTAGACGGGAATGAGATCGTGGCAGTAGCCGTCAGTATCGATGAAGATGATGTCTATGCCCCTGCCTTTGAGAAAGCCGGTAAGCTTTTTATAGTATGGCGACATGAATTCGGTAATCATGCCCGGTGAAACCATGGAACCTGTACCGCTGGACATATCTTCCCAGATTATCGCCATGTCCGCATCGGTTCTGGCCAGCACCTCCTCGAATACCGCAATCCATAGATCACAGAATGTCCTGTTGATATCGTGAATGAGTTCCGGGTCGTCAGCGTAGCTGTAAAAAAGGTGCTCGTAACCCATCAGGTGGGCCTGGGTCCCGAAAAAACCGTGAGGATACCCGCCAAGCACCAGGGGATAATCCCTTGCCTTATATTCTGCCACCAGCTGGTCCCAGTTTTTCGGGAAACGGCCGGAGAGGTTTTTCAGGTTGATCCTTTCGTCTTTCAGTTTTTCCCAGCTCGCCCGGTCGCTGATGATGTTTTTTACAGCCATGGGTATGACACCGGTTCCCTTCGCGAACCTCCTGACAACGCCGTCAAGATCGACGTAGGTCAGAAAATTGTCGTCTTCAGACAATATTTCCGGGGTAAAAACCGGGTCGAAGAGCAGGTTAACATCAACCAGGCGCTGGCCCCGGTCCATGGCGAGAGTGTTCCTGATGTCGGTGTCTGCGGGAAACCCCTGGGTCGGGAAGTACAGCCCGCCGCCAAGCACCGCAAGACCGGCCGGAAGTTTCCCGCCCCTTATGGACTGCCAGCAGAGTGTGTACAGTGAGGAACTGGGTGTTGAAATTTCGGTATTTATCCGGGGGTAGTGCCGTTTGGGAAGACCTTCGTTGTACCAGTTGTCTACCGTCGCTCCCCAATACCCGAATTCCCATTTCGGCGCAGATACTGCTGTGTTGAAATTCATGACCTCCAAAAACCGTTCTCGTTCCGTCATTCCTGATCCTCCCTCATTAATTATAAAACAATATTAAAATCTTTCAATGATTTTTACAAAACTTTTCAGGCACCAGCCCGTGGCGCCGGTACCAGTCCGGATAAACCGGTAATCGCCGTACTCCTGTCCGAGACTGACACAGGTGCCGGGTTTGAGAACCTCCCGGCTTGAACTTCCCTTTTCCGGAATCCGGGATACCGGACATTCCTCCATGGCCACCCCCGCGGGCGTTGAAAACTGGCGGGTCAGGTATCCGAAGGCGGCTCCGGAAACAAGAAGGAGAAAAAGGAAAACCGTCAGGCCGGCGGCAAACAGTATTTTCCGTTTTTTCCTTGCCCCGATGACCAGACAGGAACCCGCGGCAAAGAGTACGGCCGCTGCTAGAAACAAGTCCGGATGAAGGCCGGGCCAGGGCAGGACCGATTGGGTGATTCCCAGATACTCTTCAGTCATCCCGAGGGATTCCCTCAAGTCCCTGTCCATGGGCTTTAAGAAAACCGCCTTGCGCAGCAGAAATACGGCTTCCGGAAAATTCCCCGTACTCATTTCCGCTGATGCACGGTTATACAGTGTGTAAGGGTTCTCCGCCAGGGGCCGGGAAAAAAGGTATCCGGCATACCAGGCATGGATGCGGACCCTTACCGTTTCCCGGTCCGTTTTTCTGACCAAAACCGGCTGTTCCCTGGTACCCGGCTGCGTCTCCCTGCCGGTTTCCTGATTACTGAAGGGAACATCCAGGACAATGACTTCCGATGTGTTCACGCTGCCGGTATCCGGGTCAAGCCAGGAGAAAGAACCCACCTGTATGGAGGAAGGCTGACTCACAACCTCCAGTTTGTAAAAATTTTCACGGGAACCGCTGTACCCTCCATCCCCGGTTTCTATAACCCCCGATTCACCGGCAGCGGTCAGCAGTACGCCGGTCCCTGACGGTACAGGCAGCGTGATAAAAGGCAGATTTCCCCGGCCGGAGGCGCGCACATGCAGTGTAATGTCCGCGTCTTCTGAAGCAGAGGCGTCAAGCCAGGCGCTGAAAGAAAAGGAGCCAACCGCTCCGGAGGCGGCTTCCGCCGGCATGGGAATTACCGGCACCTTGCGTTCAGGCGTTTTGAGCGTTATGCCGCCGAGAACGAGTTCTGCGGAAGGGATTATCAGTGTATCGGCAGTCAGGGGCGTGATGAGAAATTTTCCGACAGGCACGTCAAAAAGACCGCCGGTTCCGGAGGGCGGAGCGGGGGGCGTTTCAAGAGCTTCGAGAAAGCAGTTTTTTATCGATATGTCCGGCAGCTGCAGCAAAACGGCGGGTTCCTCCGAGTCTTCCGCCATCAGGGTAAGCAGGCCTGTTTCGTTCTCGTAGAGGAAGGGTCTGCTCAAAATCCAGACAGGTTTCGGAGGAATTACCGCCCTGCCTTCATCGATGAACCCTATGCCGAGCCTGCGCGCTGGTATCGTTATTATCCTGCCGCCGTAATCGATCCGTAAGGAAGGAAGAAATGTATACCCCGGTTCTTCGGCAATAAAAGTGAGAAACAGGCGGTACACCCTGTCGTAGCCGCCTCCGTCTTTTGCTATGACTCCCGGCTCCAGCACCGGCCCCCGGACAAACCGGGGCGTATCCGTCTCCGGACCAAGAGTGACAAAGGGGGGTTCCTCCGCATACGGCAGATTTACCTGCACGCGGATTTCCTCACCGGGGAGCGGAACCTCCGGTATCACAATGATCGGCATTTCCCGGTCCTGGGCCCTCATACCGGGAGAAAGACCCGCGGTCATGAGAATAACTGTTATCGCCGCCTTGCGCAGGAGCCGCGTTCTATCCGCCATGTTACCAGTCTCCGGGGCCGCCGGCGCCCTGGTCCGGGAGAGGTTTACCGGACCCCATGGTTTCCAGGGACTTGAGCCGTTCAAGAATGTTTTCCATGCGGTTAAGGGAGAGGGGAGGAACTTCGGCCTGCCGGCTTTCCCCCCCCGGCTGTTCTTCAAGGGCTTTTCTGCCCCGTAAGGCCAGTTCCAGGTTTATCTTGCTGTCCCTGTCCCCGGGATTCAGTTTCAGGGCCCTGCGGAAACGGTCTTCGGATTGGCTGAAATCACGGAGGTTGTAATAGAGAAGCCCCAGATTGTAATCCGTTACAAAGCGCAGCCTGCCGGGAGCTGATTCCGGTATTGCAAGCCACTGGTCCTCGGCGCCTTCCGTTTCACCCAGGAGAAAATAAGCCGTACCTAGA
>SPDA01000518.1 GCA_004525155.1 Spirochaetales bacterium | reverse complement strand
CTTGATAGGCCCGTGGACTTTCGTGCCGAAGGAGGCGTGCTTCGTAATGATATAACAGTCGATTTCGCTGTAGCGGCGGGCGTTCATTATGTCCTCCCAAACCACCTCGAGGAACCCGAAGACGCCGCTTACCGCGGTACCGGAGGAAGTATCCGTGGTGGAATAGGTGGCATAGTCCGGGGTGTCGGTTTCCACGGGCGCCGCATCCCTGTCGACGTACAGTTTCACTTCCACACCGCTGGTAGCGGTTAATCCGTCCAAGGTCATACCTGTGAGCTGCCCGCCGTAGCGGATGATCCTGTCGGAGGTGCGGGTAAGCAGCACGGGGCCCACGGTCACGTTCGAGTTGGACATGATGGTCATCCTCTCCTGCGTCATGCCGTAATTTTCATGGTAATACAGGAAAAATATTTCCTGGTCATCCTCCTTACTGCCGTATTTGGGAAAAAACGCGTTCCAGGTTACATTATCGAAGCTGAACACTCCGTTGTACCCGCTGGCAGGGTTTATGTTCGACAAGGTCTTCAGATAATAATTTTGCTTCTCCGAAGCTTCCGGCAGGGCAGCGGCGGCGGTATAAGCGTCGAAATCCTTCTGCCACTTAGCCTCATCCATATAGAGGTATACCGATACATCGTTTATACCGGGGTCCACGGCGGCGTTTTCGTAGTCGTCGTTGTCAACTATCATTCCTGTCAGGGATGAAGTGAAAATGACGGAGCAGGACGAAAAAAGTGCGAGAATTGCCGCAATCAGCAGCGCGGCAGGCGCGGATAACATGATTTTAGGTTTCATATCTTTACTCCTGATGAGCGTTTTTCTTCTCTTTCCCTCTTTCTTCTTTCCAGGGAGCTTTCCAGCATGTAGTAAAGTACGGGAACGAGGAAAAGCGTGATGAGGGTGGATGTTATAAGACCTCCGGCTATGGCCTGACCTAAGGGCGCATACAGTTCCGCGCCTTCCCTTCGGCTCAAGGCCATGGGAACGATGCCCAGTACCGTGGTCAGTGTTGTCATGAGTATCGGCTTGAGCCGCGTCGACCCGCCCTGTATTACCGCCTGCAGCAGATCGTAGCCCTTCTCTTTCCGAAGAAGGTTGGTGTAATCGATGAGCACGATGGCGTTGTTTACGACAATGCCGAAAAGCGCGATGACGCCCATGAACGCTATGATGGAGAGGGTGGACCCGAACGCGAGGAGCCCGCCCACTATGCCGATGAGGGTAAAAGGAATGGCCGCCATGACAATGAGGGGCTGGGCAAAGCGTTCGAACTGTATAACCATAACCATGTACACGAGAAACGCCGCCACGAGCATGGCTATGACGAGCGACTTGAAGGAGGCGAGCATTGCCGCTGCCGAGCCCGCCACCTCCCATTCCACTCCTATGGGCAGAGAAAGGCTGCCGAGTTTTGCGGTTATCCGGTCCGAGGTTTCCCTCATGTTCGCTTCCCGGAGAAAGCCGGTAACCTCTATCGTTTTCATCTTGTTCTTGTGGTTTATGGTCGAGAGTGCGGGCTCCAGCTTCATGGTGGAAAAATTGGCGAAAGAGATGAACTTGCCGCTCCGGCTGCGCACGCTTATCCTGTTGAGCACGTCATCGGTAATTTTCTCGCCGGCCACGTCGGAGTTCAGGAAAATGTCGTAGGTGCCCGCTTCGTCCCGGTATGTTCCCGCCTCCATGCCGTTGAAGATGATGCGCGAAGTAACCGCGGCCTCGTAAGGGGTAATGCCCAGGTTGCCCATGTAGTCCAGGGAGTAGGAAGATACAAGTTCCTGCTGGTTGAAGCTCACGTTCATTTCCGCCTTGGCCACGTTCGGGTCCTGGGACATCAGGTCCTTGACGGCGGAGGAGGCAGCTATTACGTCATCCAGGTTGTTGCCCGTGAGCTCCAGGGTAAAACCCTGGCCGCCGGTGGCAATTGCGACGTACGTGTCTATGCCGCCGTTCACGACCGTTATGTCCACATCCGGAATCCTCGAGGGAAATTCCTCCCGCAGAAGGTTGATAATGGTAAAAATATCCCGGTCGCGGTTCCGGCGTTCGACGAGCCTGATTCTTCCATATGCCCTGGATGGAGCACTGCCGATGCCGAGGGTCCCGGACTGGCCGATGTAGAAGAGGGTCGTGTCTAATTCCGGCACTTTTTCCTTCAGAATCGCCTCGACCTGCGTCACTTTTCCCCTGGTTTCCTTGATAGTGAAACCTGGCGGCGCCTCTAGGTTTATGGTGAACTCGTTCATGTCCGTGGGCTGTGTAAAGGAGAAGCCCAGGAGGTTTAAGGAGAACACGCTCATCACAAGCACGGACAGCGCCAGGATAATGACAAAGGCCTTGTTTTCTATGGCGGAGCGGAGCACCCGCCTGTACAGGTGCTCGAGGCCGTCGATACCCTTTCCTATTGCCTTCGTTATCCCCCGGATGACCGGTATGTGCTCTTTCAAGTGTTCTTCCGTGAGTATGTGCGAAGCCAGGTAAGGGACAACGAAAATGGCGACGATCAGCGAGCCCCCCAGGGCGTAAAGTATCGTGTAGGACAAGTCACCTATAATGAGCCCTGCAATGCCCTTGATGAAGAGCAGGGGAACAAAAACGCAGAGGGAGGTGGTGGTGGAGGCAATTACGGCTCCGCCCACTTCGGAGGCGCCGATGGACGCGGCCGTTTTTCTGTCCTCGCCGTTTTTGAAGTGGCGGAAGGTGTTTTCCAGAAT
>SPDA01000432.1 GCA_004525155.1 Spirochaetales bacterium | reverse complement strand
TCTGGGAAGCTTGCCCATGTCCAGCCCGAAAAGATCGCAGAGCTCCCGGTCCCACTGCGAGTTTCTGTTGTCCGCAAACCCGGAGAAGTGAAGGTACGTGGCGTCAATAAAAGCCTCTGCCGCCCCCAGTCCGCAGAGCCGCAGGACCGCGTATCCCCCGGGCTGGATAAAGGCCGCAACCTTGTTATAGGCTTCCGGTCTTTCATGCTTCCACCATAATTTCTTCGGTCCGTGGTTAAAACTGGGTGCACAGCCCGTCTTTAGAAGAACAGCGTCTCCAGCTTCCTTCTGCATCTTTTTTATGTAGGGGGCGCAGCGCGTATCGAGCCAGGAATCGTAGGGCGTAACGTTTTTACCGTCCCTGCCGATGCCGATTATACCCGCCATCTGCCCGTCGATTCCCAGGCATGCAATTTCGGAAGCGTCAACGCCCGATTTCTCGAGGAGCTGCTGAATGGTAGTACAGACCGCTTCCACCTGTTCCTCGGGGTTTTCCTCCGCCGTACCAGGCTTCGGCTGCAGGATGTTCGACTGTTTGAACGCCTCCGCGAGACACTCGCCCTTCCCGGAATAGAGCGCCGCTTTTGTACCCTGGGTACCTATGTCGATACCGATAAGCTTGTCACCCCGCATATAAATACCTCACTGTGTTTTTTAGTAGGCACACCGCACGGCTTGTCAGCACAGCGTGCCAACTGTTCCATAAACTATTGAATTAATGTAATCGGAGGGTCAAGTATCCGGATTCACGCTTTTCCAAACCCTGAAAATAGTTTATACAGAATTGGAGGATATCCATGACACAAACCTTTGCTTCACCGGGAAGATATATTCAGGGTTACAGGGAGCTCGAAAAAATCGCGCGACATGTAGGCTGGTTCGGCAATTCCTATCTTGTGGTCACCAGCAGGGGAAGAAAAGACAGTCTTGAAAAAACCATAAACGCCAGTTTCGAGGGAACCGGGAAAACCCTGGATTACACAATCTTCGACGGAGAAGTGACAAAACCCGGAATAAACAGGATTCTCGACACCATGAAGGGAAAGGCGTATGAGGGGATAATCGGAGTCGGCGGCGGCAAGGTTCTCGATACGGCCAAGGCCGTGGCCTATTACTCGAAACTCCCCGTCTGCCTGGTTCCGACCATCGCATCGAATGACGCGCCAACCAGCTCTCTCGCCGTCATTTACCGGGAAGGCGGTGCCTTCGACGACGTGATTTTTTTCAACAGGAGTCCGGATGTCGTGCTCCTGGACACGTGGATCATAGCCCAGGCACCTTCGAGGCTGCTCGTCGCGGGGATGGGCGACGCACTTGCGACCTACTTCGAAGCAAAAACCTGTGTCGATGCGTACCGGGACAACTTTCTCGGCACCGCCGAAGGCGGCATGAGCGGCGGCAGCAGCGGTTCTAAGGCGACCATAACCTCCATGGCAATCGCCGAACTCTGCTACACGGTCCTCCTGGAAAACGGCCTTCAGGCGAAACTTGCCTGCGATAAAAAAATCGTCACGAAGGCCTTCAACAGCGTGGTGGAGGCGAATTCCCTGATGAGCGGCATAGGCTTTGAAAGCAACGGCGTCGCCACGGCCCATGCGGTCTACTGCGGCTTCAGCGAGCTCCGGGGTAAAAAACACATGTATCACGGCGAGTACGTTGCCTACGGGACCATCGTCATGCTCATTCTCGAGGGAAAACCGAAGGATCTTATCGATACGGTCATACGGTTCTGCATCAGCGTAGGATTGCCCATAACCTTCGAAGATATGGGGTTGAAGGACATTACCGATGCCGAGGTCGACGTTATTGTAAAGACCGCGGCGGACCCGGGACAGACAAGCAATGTGGAGCCTTTTGCCGTTACTTTCGATGAGATGAAGGCCTCCCTTCTCCTAGCCGACGAGCTGGGAAGGATGTATAAAAGAAAGGGTTCCCTTACTGGTACCTGATAATCAGTTTCGAGAGTGAAGGCGGTTATCACCGGTCAAAGGCTTCCGTATAGATGGCGACCGCGTCGTCCAGCCCGATTTGCCGGGGATTGTTGGAAAGCAGCCTCGTTATCTGGACCACTGCCTTCGCCATTGTTCCGATGGCTTCCCTTGGAATGCCCGCGGCCGCCAGGTTTCGCGGAAGTTTGAGGTTCCGGGAAAGTTCCTCCACCCGCTTGACCGCAGTCTCGGCGTCAGGCTCACAGCCCCTGCCGCCTGCCGGAACAGGAGCTATCGCCTTTCCGATCCTGATGAAACGCTCCTCGCTGCCCCGGGTATTGAACTTGAGGACCGTCGGAAGCATAAGGCTGTTTGCCAGACCGTGCGGCACATGGAACATTCCCCCCAGGGGATAGGCAAAGGCGTGGACCGCGGTGACACCGGCATTGGCGAAGGCCATACCCGCAAACAGGCTTCCGGTTAGCATATTCTCCCGTGCCCGCAGGTCAGAACCGTCATTGAAAGCCGTTTCAATATTCCGGCTTAACAGTTCCATCGCTCTTAAGGCCAGGGCATCGGAATACTCGCCTGCGTGAACGGAGGTATAGGCCTCCACCGCATGACAAAGCGCGTCCATTCCGGTGGAAGCGGTTATAAGCGGAGGCAGACCAACCGTTAACTCGGGATCGAGAAAAGCGAAGGCCGGCATTATCCGTACCGATACGAGGCCTTTCTTGACTTCCTCCTCCTCATCCGAAAGTATGGCGATATGGGTCACCTCGCTCCCTGTTCCCGCGGTGGTGGGCACGGCTATAATCGGCAGGCTCGGCTTTTCGAGGAGATCGGTGCCGATGTAGTCGTTTATCTGCCCCGGATTCGTGCAGAGAGCCGCCGCGACTTTGGCGCTGTCTATTGAACTGCCGCCGCCGAGACCCAGGACCGCATCCGCCCCGGCTGCCCTGGCCACCCCGGCGATTTTCTGGACCAGATTGAGGGAAGGGTCGGGCTGCACATCGCTGACCAGGAGAATTTCCGTCCCCGTTGTTTCTATTATTGTCTTTACCTTCTCATAGATGCCGGCCATGATTATTCCCCTGTCCGTGACCACGAGAAGCCGCCTTACGGCCAGGTTCGAAAGCACTTTGGCCAGGCCTCCAATCGACCCCGCGCCGACGGTAATTGACGGATGGGGCAGAATGTTCATTTTAGGT
>SPDA01000290.1 GCA_004525155.1 Spirochaetales bacterium | reverse complement strand
GCCTTGCATGATTGGACCCGTTCAAGTATACTTCTTCCGCGCCATGGATATAAATTTTAACACTAAAGGTAACGGGGCCTGTCCCCTATGCAAGGACTGGGGTAAATGCATGCTTCACAACCGCATTCAAAAGTCTCTGTCGGACATATCGGATCAGGAAGGTATGCGGATGCAGATGGTCATATACACCTGCCCTAAATTCAAAGAGAACATCTGAACTATGCTGGAAAAATTACATGAACTGTCCTCACGGTACAGGGAAATTGAAACCCTGCTGAGCGATCCGGGGGTAATAAAAGACAACAAACGCTACAGGGAACTCTCCCAGGAACATTCACAGCTTAAGGATATAGTGGAGGAATACACACGGTACGCCAGAATCTCCCAGGAACTGGAAGATTCCCGGAGTCTCCTGGAAGAAACAAAGGACCAGGCCATGCGGGAAATGATCAGGGAGGAAGTGGAGAGACTAACCGGAGATGAAGCTTCCTCGGTCCAGGCGCTTAAAACCCTGCTCATTCCGAAAGACCCGATGGATCAGAAAAACATCATCATGGAAATCCGTGCAGGAACCGGCGGCGAGGAAGCCGCACTGTTCGCCTCCGATCTGTACCGCATGTACGCCAGGTACGCGGAGCAGAAACGCTGGAAGATCGAAATACTCTCCTCCAACGAAACGGAGATCGGGGGACTCAAGGAAATCGTGTTCTCCATAACCGGAAAAAACGTATACGAAAATCTGCGGTTCGAAAGCGGCGGTCACCGGGTCCAAAGGGTTCCTGAAACGGAAGCCGGCGGAAGGATACACACCTCCGCCGTTACGGTGGCCGTGCTGCCGGAGGCGGAGGAGACGGACATAGAGATTAATAACGAGGACCTCCGGATCGACGTCTACCGCTCATCCGGGCCCGGCGGGCAGAGCGTGAATACAACGGACTCCGCCGTGCGCGTAACGCACATTCCGACAGGCCTTGTGGTTATCTGCCAGGATGAAAAATCGCAGCATAAAAACAAGGCGAAGGCGCTCCGGGTCTTAAGGGCCAGGCTCTTCGAGATGGAGGAAGAAAAAAAGAACAGGGCCCGGGCCTCGGAACGGAGAAACCAGATAGGCTCCGGGGACAGGTCCGAACGCGTAAGGACCTACAATTTTCCGCAGAACCGTCTGACGGATCACAGGATCAATCTCACCCTCTATAAACTCGAAATTATCCTGGAAGGAAACCTGGACGAGATTATTGAAGCCCTCAAAATCGAAAACAGGGAGCTTTACCTTAAAGCGAAATCATGACCATACGGCACGTTCTTCAGGAAGGCATCTTCAGTCTGAAAGAACATTCGGATACGCCCTTTCTGGACGCCGCTGTTCTGCTGGCCGAGGTGCTGAACACCACCAAGGAAAAAGTCATTACAGCCTTTCCGGAGGAAATTTCCCACGAAGACCTTTTCATATTCAGGAATTTTCTTGAAAAACGGAAAAGCGGAATACCTGTTTCCTACATCAGGAAAAAAAAGGAATTCTGGAGCCTGCAGTTTTTCGTGGATGAACGGGTCCTGGTGCCGAGGCCGGACACGGAGCTCCTCGTGGAAACGGCCCTGGAGCTCGCAGGGGCATGTACAGAGACCTGTACCCTGCACGATCTCTGCACCGGCTCCGGCTGCGTCGCCATCTCCCTCAAGTACAGCCTGCCTCTTCTCTCTGTAAGCGCTTCCGATATTTCCGCGGATGCGGGCGACGTTTTCGCCGTCAACTGCGGCAGGATTCTCGGGTTTCAGCTTCCCTTTTACCAAAGCGATCTTCTGTCCAAGGTCCCCGGCGTTTTCGATATTATTACGGCCAATCCTCCCTACCTCACCACGCAGGAGGCCGGGGTAATGGCAGGGGACGGCTGGCCCGAACCGCGTGCTGCCCTGGACGGCGGACCCGGGGGGCTCGATTTCCTCGCCGCCATCATACAAAAGGCGCCGGAACGCCTCAATGCCGGAGGGATCCTTCTGCTCGAGGCCTGTCCGGAAAGGATGATTTTTTTACACAGGATAATGTCCGAATCGGGATTTTCTGATATAACTGTTAAAAAGGATCTGGCCGGCCGTGACAGGGTAATAAAGGGCACAAAAGCCGGTTAGCGGTTATGGTAAGAAAAATCGCCAAGTTCGCAGAAAAACTTACTCATTACTCGGTCGAGGAAAAAGAGAGAATCATCGACGCCGTCAACTGGGCGGAATCCAATCACAAGGGACAATTCCGCGCTTCCGGGGAACCTTTTTTCATCCACCCCCTGCAGGTAGCCGAAATTATCGTTGACATGCGGCTGGATGCGGAGAGCGTCATTGCCGCCCTGCTTCATGATATTCTGGAGGATACGGAAGTGTCCCGCAACGAACTCCGCCAGCTTTTCGGCAGGGAGGCGGTAACCCTGGTGAACGGGGTCACCAAAATATCAATCCTGAAAGCGAAAAGCAAAAGCCTGCAGGAAGCGGAAACGATACGCAAAATGCTCTTTGCCATGGTCCGGGACATCCGCGTGATCCTCCTCAAACTGGCGGACAAGCTTCACAACATGCGCACCCTCGAGTATCTCCCGCCGGAAAAACGGAAATCCATTGCCACCGAATGTCTCGAAATCTATGCTCCCCTCGCGGACAGGCTCGGTATTTCCTGGGTTAAAACGGAGCTGGAGGATCTTTCCCTCAAACACCTGCACACGGATATCTTTTATCAGATTAAGGAATACCTGGCGGCTAAAAAAAGCGAAAGGGAGGCATACCTCCTGGAAATAGCGGAAATTCTGAAACGGGAAGCGAAGAAAGAGGATTTGATCATAGACGTATTCACCAGGGCCAAGCATTTTTATTCGATCTACCAGAAGATGAAGAGGGACGACAAACTTCTCGAAGAAATCTATGACCTGTACGGAATCCGCGTGCTCTGTGAAACCCCGTCCGAATGCTACACGGTCCTCGGGCTGGCGCATAAACTCTGGCATCCCATCGAAGGCAGGTTCAAGGATTACATCGCCATGCCCAAAATGAACATGTACCAGAGCCTGCACACCACGGTGATGGGATCCATGGGTAAACTCATAGAAATCCAGATTCGCACCCTGACCATGCACAGGACAGCCGAGCACGGCATCGCCGCCCACTGGATCTATAAAATCGGCATCTCCAACGAGAAAATTCGGCCCAAGGACATAACAATTGTCAACAGGCTTAAAAACTGGAGCAGTACCAGTACGACCTACCAGGAGGTCTTAGACGAGATAAAACAGGAACTGCTGCAGGACTCGATTTATGTGTTCACGCCCAAAGGGGACATTGTCGAGCTGCCCACCGGCTCCACAGCCATAGACTTCGCCTACCACATACACACGGAAGTGGGCAACCGATGCATGGGCGCCAAAGCGGACGGCACCATCATCCCTCTCAACCGGGAACTTAAAAACACGCAGGTTATCGAGGTCCTCACATTAAACCGCGCCAGGCCCCATCTGAACTGGCTGCGCTACGCGAAGACTTCCACCGCCCGTTCGAAAATCCGGCACTGGCTCAATAAAAACGATCCGACCCTCATCCTCGACAAGAACATCGTTGTAAAAAAGAAGGAAGCGCCGCCGCCGCCGCCGCACCCGCAGCCGCAGGAACTGGCGGCCAGGGAACTCATTACCAAGGTGGTGGATACATCCCGGGTGGTTTTCAAGGTCGGCGATGAAACGAACATGATGATCCGCCTGGCCCAGTGCTGCAGCCCCTCCACGGGGGACGACATCATAGGCTACATATCCCGCGGCAGGGGAATCATCGTGCACCGGAAGAGCTGTCCCAATCTTGCGCACATAAAGGATTTCGCTGAACGCAACGTGGTGGTGGAGTGGGAAACCATTTCTCCCAAGGCAACGAGGAGATTTACCGTGAACGCGCGGCGAACCTCGGACCTCTTTTCCGAAATAGAGGGGGCCGTGCGGAAATTCAAGGGCCACCTTATTGAAGGCAAGCTGAACGAGGACGACAAAGGCAACCTGACCGGCAGTTTCACCATGGAACTGGACAACCTGGAAGATTTCAAGAAGGTGATAAAAAACCTCCGCACCATCCCCTCGATTCTGAATATCCTTCCAATCAATTCGTCCGAACCCTGATGCGTAGACATGACCCGTCCGGCGTGATAGGGTTTTCCTGTTAAAACTATGAAAACTATTGGAATAATGGGCTACGGCGTCATGGGAGAGGC
>SPDA01000359.1 GCA_004525155.1 Spirochaetales bacterium | reverse complement strand
TTCCAGCCGCGGTTCTTGAGTTCGATGATAATCTGCGCGCATTTATCCGGATGAGCGGAGAGTATGATTGCATCCGGTTTCTGCTCCAGCGCCTTGACGACAAGGGGACCGAAGGTTACAGCGTCCTGGGGAACGTCAACAACGTTAAGCTCTTTAGCCCCGCCGTTCTTGATGCCTACGGAATGTGCAGCCGCCATGCCGGGCCAGGGACCGTAATTCACGACGAACTGTACGATGGATTTTCCGCCGAGCCCGAGTTCATTGATCCAGCCGGAAATCACCATGGCAAGCCGCTGTTCCGTCGGCGGGAACCAGGAGATTGACCAGGGGAAAAACTTTTCCGCGTATTCAAAAGAGGTGGTGGCTGTCATGGACATGAACTGGTTCTCCACTGCGATGGGCATGGACGCCATAATGACCGGTTCAGGCACGGGGCCCATGGCTACCAGGGCGGACTTGGCGAGTTTAGCCATTTCCACGGAACCTGTTTCCGGAGACATGCCGGTATCTATCTTTCCGATTTTCACGGGTTTTCCGGCGATACCGCCAGCTTCATTGATTTCCCGGGCAGCCTGTTCCGCGCCCCACTGAAGGTAAGCGCCGATACTCGCGATGGGTCCGGTGAGAACATTGAGGAAGGGAATTTCCCATTCCGCGGCGCCCGCAGCCTGGGATGAGGCAACGGGTTCTTCCTGCCCTCTGGCCCAGGCAAAGCTGCCGAAGGCAATAAGGAGAATGAGCAGAATCACAATGCTTTTTCTATTCATGAACAACTCCTTTAATTATTTTTGAACGCCTGTAATACAGACATCCTAGTTCACTATAATCAAAATTCCCTGCTATTTCAATGCATCCTGTATTTTTTACCCAGATGTTCAATCCTGTACACAAGCTGCCTGGAGATGAATCCCTCGGGCTTGAATACGAGTACCAGCAGCAGCAGCACACCGTAAATCACGACCTTCCACGATTGAAGGGAAGGCGGAAGCATCAGGGGAATGCCGTACAGAATGGGGGCGGCGAAGACGGTCCCCCAGGGTGTGGCGTAGCCTCCCACGAACAGGATTGTCATGCATATGCCCACCAGGTGAAACGTGAAGTACTGGGGCGTAAGGCTCCGCATAATAAAGGCGTAGAGCACACCGCACAAACCGCCGATGGCGCTGGCAAAGGTCTGCAGAAAAATGCCTAAGTTCTTGATGTTGACGCCGGTGGAGGCTGCCAGGTCCTTTTCTACGAAGACGGCGGAGGATGCCCGGCCGAGCCTCGAATGGTCAAACCGGTGGATAAGGATGCCGATGACAACGACCAGGGCATAGAGAACGATGATGAGCGTTGTCCTGTTGACCATCGGTATGCCGTAGAGACCTTCGGGACCGCCCAGAATCGAATTTTTAACATTTTCCACAATGGTTTTTGTAATATAGATAAAGGTAAAACCGACAATAACGACCGCGAAGCAGGGAGCGTCCCCAATGGCGAGGGACGTAAGAAAACCAACCACCGCGCCCAGAATGAATCCAAGGGCCAGCACGAGAGCGAAGGGCCAATGCCAGGTGAGGGCCGCGAAAGCTGCAAAATAACCGGATATGGTCATATTTGCTATGGTTAGAAAATGAAGCTGACCTACCCGGTAGGGAAGATAAAAAGACCAGGTCATCAGTATGTAAATCGCGGTTATGGCGAAAAAATAGAAAAACTGCACGCTTTTCTCCTTGGCTTCAGAGTTTGATGCCGAACACGCCTTTCGGCTTGGCAAGTATGACAACAAGCATGACCACAAAGGCAATGGCATTGGACCAGGAGCCGGACATGTATCCCTGAACGAGGGCCTCCAGAACCCCTAAGAGAAGACCTATGATGAGTCCTCCCTTCAGATTACCAAGCCCCGCGATAATGGATACGGCCAGCACCTTGTGTGCCACCTGTTCGCCCAGGCTTGGCGATGCCGTGCCCAGCAGCACCGACAGAAGGACCGCAGTAATACCGCCTAAGAACCCTGTAAGCGCGTAGCTGGCAAGACCCGTCTTCAGCATGGGGATTCCCACAAGTTTCGCGCCCGCCGGATCTTCGGCAATGGCGCGGAAGGCCCTGCCCGCCTTTGTCTTGTACAGGAGCCAGAAGAACAGGGAAACGGCGACAATGCCTATGCCGAGGGTGTATATCTGCCCGTAGGAAACATGGATAAGGCCGATGGAAATGAGCGCGGATGCACCGCTCATCCTTTCCGGGAAAGCGACAGGATTGCCGTGATTAAAGGAATGGGACATGAGTTCGACGAGAATCATACCGATGGCCATGGACAGGACCATGGTTGCGTTTATATCCACCCTGCCCCGTTTTTTCATTACCTGCTGGAACAGGGGCGCCGTGGCTACATTCAGAACGATCGAGGCGGCGATACCCGCTATAAGCCCGAGAATTATATTGTTTCCCGTTATTTTCAATACCGACCAGGTCACGTACATGGAGAAAACGACCATCTGCGGATAAGAAAAATGGATAATCATGGCAACCAGGAGAAGAAGATTGAATCCCGTCACCAGCAGAACATAGATACTGCCCAGGGATAATCCGTTTATTACCTGCGCTATAAATACTTCCATGTATTTTATGCTCCTATGTAGGCGCTGCGTACACCCGGATCGTTCAACAGCTTTTCGGCGCTGCCGCCCAGCACGATATTTCCTGTTTCGAGAACGTACCCCCGGTCCGCGCATTTCAAGGCCTTGTAGGCATTCTGCTCGGACAGAAGAATCGTATACCCTTCCCTGTGCAGCTTGATGATAATTTCGAAAATGGTGTTCACGATTATGGCGCAAGACCGATGGAAGGTTCGTCTATCATGATGAATTTGGGCGAAGACATGAGCGCGCGGCCGATGGCGAGCATCTGGCGCTCCCCGCCGCTCAGGGTTCCCGCAGTCTGGCTTTTGCGCTGCCCAAGAATGGGAAAAGCATCATACACCAGTTTCAGTTTTTTATCGGAGTCTCTAAGGTCATGATGCGCGCCAAGCAGCAGGTTATCGGTAACTGTCATGGACGGAAAAACACCCCTGCCTTCCGGAACGAGAAACATGCCCCTTCTTACATTCTTGTCCGCAGTATTGTTTTTTATAGACTCTCCGAGAAAAACGATGTCCCCGGAGGAAGGTTTGTAAATGCCGAGGACCGTCTCCAGAATGGTCGTTTTTCCGGCGCCGTTCGCGCCGATAAGCACCACGATTTCTCCCTCGTATACTTCGAGGCTGGCGTTTTTCAGAGCGCTCACATGGCCGTAGGAAACGGAAACGTCATTCATGGACAGAAGAGGAGCCTTATTCTTTTCCAAGGTAGGCCTCCAGAACTTTCGGATCTTTCTGGACCTGAACCGGCGTGCCTTCGCTTATCCTTTCTCCGAAGCTCAGCACGGTCACCCAGTCTGAAAGGTTCATGAGCATCTTCACGTCATGACTTATGACAACAACTGTTACCCCCATGTCCCTCACTTTTCGAATTACCTCCTCAATTGTCTCGGTTTCCTTGGGTCCCATGCCGGAGTTGGGCTCGTCGAGCAGGAGGAGTTTCGGCTGTGAAATAATGGCCCGCGCAATCTGCACGAATTGACGTTCGGCCCAGACGAGATCCAT
>SPDA01000335.1 GCA_004525155.1 Spirochaetales bacterium | reverse complement strand
TCATGGATCAGATTATAGGGCTTTTCCCCCCCGGACTTCCAGCGTCCGGTTTACATTAAAATTGACTGAATTCATTCACAAATGTATCTTATAATGATAAGTATTCTAAAGGAGAAAAGATGAAACACTTTACTTTGTTTATATTCCTAGCCGCGGGCATAGTTTCTGCCGGCTTCGCGCAGGAGATGAAAACCAAAGTTACTGTCCGTGATAAATCAATGCCTGGATTCGATCAAAGTTACCTGAAAGAGGAGAACCGGGCGATTTCGGAAGCACTCGGCGATCAAAAGTTCGGCGAGATGACCCTGAATGAGTTAAAACCATATCAGGAACGGCTCCGATTGGCTTCAAGAAAGGATCTGTTTGTATCTCAATCCGGTGCCATGTCCTTTATGATACCCGGGGCCGGTCAATTCCACAACGGAGATGCCCTGGGCGGCACCCTTTTCCTTCTCCTGGATCTCGCAACCATCGCCGGCAGCCTGACTGGCGCCTATTTTCTTTTACCGGCTGATCTGCGCTTCGATAGAATCGATTATTTCAATACGCCGATTTCGACTATCCGTGCTTCATGGGAGGGCAAGACTATCGTGGATTTTCTCCCCTCCTTCGGGGTTATGGCTGGCGGAGCTCTCGTAAATCTGGGCGTCAGGATGCTTGCCTCGCACAACGCGCGTGAAACTGCCAAAGCAGCCATCGATTCAGGGGCAGTCAAGTTTGATCTTGACGTTACCCCCGGAATTTTGGGGCTGAAGATTACAATGTAGGCGCCGGCTCATCCCGTATGGTTTGAGCGCAAACCTGGTGCCGATGGATTCTGCCCTGCCTTGAAATACGCCTTCTGCCGCTCTTCTTGGCGGTGTAATACCCGGCTGATAAAGGCAGCGTCGGCGCTGTTGCCCTTAAGGCGCAGGATTTGTAGAATCACCGTATATGCGGAATACAGCGGAATCTCATGACGGGTCCTTCAAGCTTTTCTACAGAAAGGGCTGGGCTTATTTAACGGTGTATCCTCCCGGCGAAAACGGCATGCCTGTTTATGCGGAACAAATTCAGAACAGGATGAAGCTGCTTAATGTGCCCGTTGTCGGTTCGCGGAAAATCCTCGATATTATCGAGACAGCAGAAGGCAGGCCCGAACCCCTGGTGGAATGGCCCGAGGGAGAGCAGCTCACGTCCCGTATCCGCGTCGAAATTTCCGAAGACAAAATGTCCGCCCACATGATTATCGATGCGCCCAAAAAAGGCGCGGGGCCGCCGACTTTCGCCGAGGTCGAGGAGGAGCTCGAAAATCAGGGTGTTGTATCCGGTATTGATAAAAAAGCTGTGGAGAAGGTTCTTGCCGCAGAGGACTATGGAAAGAGAATACTGGCCGCAGAAGGCACCGCTCCCGTATTCGGCAAAACCCGGGAGCTCAAATTTCATTTCAATACCAACCGGGGTAAACCCTGGCTCGAGATGGATTTCGACAGGATAAATCTTAAAGAACTTAATTTCATAGAAAACGTGAAAAAAGATGATCTGCTGGCGGAACTGCTCCCGCCGGTCACCGCTGCGGACGGAATCATGGTCACGGGGGAGAGAATACCGGCGTCTTCGGACATGGAAACGATCAGCATTAATGCGGGCGGGAATACCCGTCTCGACGAGGATGGTTCGAAGCTTTACGCCGCCATAGACGGGAATGTGAGAATCGTGCGCGGCGCCGTACTGGTGGAACCGGTAATAAAAGTCGACAACGTCAATTACGAAACCGGGAACATCCGGTTTGACGGCACCGTAGTCATCAAAAACAGTATTGCGGACGGGTTTGTCGTTGAAGCAGGCGGCGACATTCAGGTCGGAAAAGGAGTAGGCAGGGCCAGGCTGTCCGCCGGCGGCAATATCCTTCTCAAGGCCGGCATAAGCGGCGGAGGGGAGGGCCGCATCGAATGCAGGGGAAACATGTTCGCCAAGTATATCGAGAGTTCCACGCTCCTGTGCCGGGGAAACGCGTTTATCGAGGAGGCCGTTCTTCACTCGAACCTTACCGTGTGGAAGCACTGCGTGCTTTCCGGCAGGCGTTCCGAAATAATCGGCGGCAGCATTATCGTGGGGGGGAGCCTGTGGTGCAAAAAGCTCGGAAGCATTTATGACACGCCCACCTATGCGGCGCTGGGCGTACCTCCGGACCTTTTTATCGCCTACAGGGAAGCCCGGAAGAAACAGGAGGAAAACCGGGAGGCCCTCAACAAGGCTGATGAGCAGCTTGACCGCCTTGAAAATGCCCTGCAGGAGGGAAGCGCGAACGAGCGGATCCTGCTTGCAAGGGGCCAGCTGTCGGTGCAGACGGAAGAACTGAGGGCGGAATCTTCCGGACTGAAGATTGAGGTATCGGAACTGCGGGATACGATTAAGGCTTCCAGGCATTCCATTCTTGTTGTCGAGGACACCATGTACAAGGGAGTCACGGTCCATTTCGGGATGAAGGAATACCATGTTCCGGACAGGGGCGTGAGGAGGACAATCCTCAGGTCCGGGGAAAGCGCGGTACTTGATTCCGGATATAACCCGGGCAGCAGGCCCGTGCTTGTCTTTGATTGACAGGACCCCTGTTGCCGGGTTTATGAAGCACGATAATACCATTTATGTTATATTTTATCCCATCACATGCAGGAGGGTTCGATGAAAAAACGGCTAGAGATGCCAGTCCGGATTCTAATCGCTTTCTGTCTGGCTTTCTTCGCCCGTTCTCCGTTGTGGGCCGACACGGGCTGGGTCGAGCCGGATTCCTGGAGCGGAGGTTCCGTCTATTCCGAGAAGGAGAATCCGGACATCGCCATGGAAGATGAGGCGATTATCGCTATTCCGGACGGCGACTACATGCGCTTCACCGTGCATTTTCGGTTCAGAAACACCTCTAGCCGCAGCGTCGAGACATCGGTCGGGTTTCCCGTGGTGAACAGGATTTCCGCACCCTTCGGCCTCGAACGAAGCGGACCGGAGCTCATCATGCAGGGTGTCCTGTTCGACAGGCTGATGAAGCCCGGTGACCAGGGACATGGACCGGTCCTTGATATGCTTACCTCCATCGACGGCAAGAGGCGGGATCTGCCATGGAACAGATTTCTGGAGGAAGCTGAGCGGCAGAGGGTAAGTCTTCAGATCGGACGCGATTCCGTGAAAGGTCAAAATTTCATCGGGATAGTGCACAACGGCGCCGAAGTCCAGGTGGAGCGCGTTATTCTGCAGGGAAAAGCGTCGAACCGGACGTCAACCTACGCCGGGTCAGGCGGTGAGTATAGTGTCCCGAGGAGCGCGGATGTAATAGTCAATTACATGTTCCGGCTGGTATTCCCGCCGAATGCCGTTTCCACGCTTACGGTGGACTACAAAGTCTACGCTGTCGCAGCCGGGGGAAAAGGGGAAGTGAGTTATCGCTCGGATTACGTTATCGGAACCGGGAGGACCTGGAAGGGCCCCATCGGAGCCATCTATGGTGTCGGACCTGTCGTGTGGGAAGCCAAAGATGGGGAAGGTAATCGCGTTACGCTGCCGGGAGAGGTGTACAAGGGCACTCTTGGGAATCCGTGGTCGCTTCTTGTCGCGAAAAATGTCGAACCCGACGCCGGCTTGCGATTGTCCGTCAGTCCCGGCGGCAGCGGGAACGTATCCGATTATCTGGATTCGGGTACCCGTAAATCCATTGATTCGGCCGCGCCGGTTTCAGGTGAAGCCGGACTCGTATCGGTCTACCCCGGCGTACTTGCCATTGGCGCATCCTCAATCTATGGGGGTACGACCAACGTCGTTGTGCCGGATAGTAAGCGCTCTCCCGT
>SPDA01000661.1 GCA_004525155.1 Spirochaetales bacterium | reverse complement strand
GCCGTTATGAACTCCACGTGACAGTTTCTGAAAATTTTCTGATAAGCGGAAAACATCTTCGGGAAAAAATTGTTGAGTTCCGAAGTGGACCGGTGAAAAGAGTATGCGTCCTTCATGAGGAACTCCCTGGTGCGGATCAGGCCGCACTTGACCTTTTCCTCGTCCCTGTAGTGCAGCTGGAATTCGTAAAGAAGAAGGGGCAGGTCCCTGTAGGAAACCGCGCAGGTTTTAACCAGCTCCGTCATGGCCTCCTCGTGGGTCGCGGCCAGCACCAGCATTTTTCCGGAACGGTCCCTGAACCGCACAAGTTCCTTGTCCACCGCCTCTGCCCTGCCCCCCCTCAGCCAGATTTCGAGAGGGTTGACCAGAGGGACATTGACTTCCTGCCCCCCCAGCGCGTTCATTTCGCGGCCGATGATGCGCTTTATGTTGTTCACCACCTTAAGACCCAGCGGCAGAAATGAGTAGAGCCCCTGGCTCAAGGGACGGATATAACCTCCCTGAAGAAGAAGGGCATGGCTCTTTGCCTTCAGGTCCTGTGGAATCTCGCGAAGTGTTTTGCCCAGGAGTCCGGAATACCGCATGAAGCCATTGTAAATGGCTGTTGCCCCGTGGTCAAGAAAATAATATCCTCTTGCATAAATTACTGAATTCAGCGTAGAAATAATCATTATGGATAAACGAAGGGTTGCGGTTACCGGCCTGGGCGCTATAACCCCGATTGGACTTACGGTGCGGGCTTTCTGGGATTCCGCACTTGCAGGCGAATCGGGAATACGGGAAATTACACAGATCCCCCGAATCGGCGAATTTTCCACCCGGATCGGCGGCGAGGTAAAGGATTTCAACGCTGATCAGTACCTGCCGTCGAAAGAACAGAGAAAAATGGATCCCTTTACCCTTTTCGGGTTTGCAGCCGCTGCTATGGCCCTGGAAGATTCCGGTCTGGACATGTCCGCGGAGGATCCCTTCAGGGCAGGGGTAATCATAGGCAGCGGCATCGGGGGGCTCCAGATATTCGAAAAAATGGCTGCAGTTTACAGGGAAAAAGGCCCTTCAAGGTTTTATCCGCTCATGATTCCCCAGATGATACCCAATATTCTTTCGAGCCACGTAGCCATCCGGTTCGGACTCCGGGGCCCCAACTTCTGTATTGTCACCGCCTGCGCCAGCGCTTCCCATTCTCTCGGAGAGAGCATGAGGATTATCCAGTCCGGAGATGCGGAAATCATGATAAGCGGCGGCGCAGAAGGGGTCATTACCCCCCTCGGGCTGGGTGGTTTCTGCGCACTCAGGGCCTTGAGCACCCGGAACGGGGAGCCAACCCGCGCGTCCAGGCCCTTCGACATGGAAAGGGACGGTTTCGTCATGGGCGAGGGAGCGGGTATTCTCGTGCTGGAGGAAATGGAACACGCGCGCAGACGCGGGGCCAGAATTTACGCGGAATTGGCGGGCTACGGGAGAAACTGCGACGCCTATCACCTGACGGCCCCGGATGAAACCGGTGAAGCCGCGGCACGGTGCATGGCGCTGTCGATAAAGGACGCGGGAATAACGGCAGAGGACATCAGTTACATCAACGCCCACGGAACAAGCACGAAACTGAACGACAGGATTGAGACCCTCGCCATAAAACGCGTTTTCGGCCCGGACAAATCCCGCAGCCTCATGATAAGCTCCACCAAGTCCATGACGGGTCACCTGCTCGGCGCTGCCGGCGGCGTGGAAGCGGTGGTTTCCGTCAAAACCCTGGAAACCGGCTGCATCCATCCCACCATCAACTACGAATACCCGGACCCGGACTGCGACCTGGATTACGTACCCAACGAGGCAAGGGAAAAAAAGGTTTCCGCCGTCTTAAGCAATTCCTTCGGTTTCGGCGGCCATAACGCGGTCCTATGCTTCAGGGCCTATCGGGGCATCTGAAACGTAAAGTCCCGGTAATAATGATGCGAAAGTTCCTTTGGGTTGGAGAATTACGGCACAGATGCCGATAAAAAAAGAAGTCATGAGAAAAGTACCGTTTGTTCTTGTGCTGATTTTACTTCCTCTTCTTTCCTGCCCCGCCCAGGCTGGGCCGGAACCTCTGCCGAAG
>SPDA01000133.1 GCA_004525155.1 Spirochaetales bacterium | reverse complement strand
GGCTTTTCAACCGGCTGACTGCCTGCCGAGGGCTGAGCGCCAGTTACACCGAGCGAAGGCGCTGCTTCCTGAACGGCTACCTTGACGCTTGTCACTTCGTCCTGCGGAATGTCCAGGGCCATGGCTGCTTCTCTGGAAAGCAGTATAAAAAGACTGGAATTGGGCAGCCTGTCGGCAATTATGACAGTTGTTTCCTTGCCGTTGGCCACATTCTGAATTCTGACTATGGTATTCCTCGGAAAGGAGTTGGAGGCGCCGTAAAATCCTGTAACAGGAAATTCGCCAAACCGGCTCATGGATGCCGTACCTTCCCAGGCTGTATCTGCCGCCGCGGCAGGCAGAGGACTGAATAATAACAGGAGGACCGCTGTCAGGCACCCCAGGGACAAAAAAATCTTTTTCATGCCTTAGACTCCTGATACTATCATCGGAAAAATTATACAACATCAAAAGACTTTTGTAAAATAAATGCGCCCTGCAGAAAGAGCTACAGTACGGAAAGCGCCAGGCGGGCGAGATTTTTACCCATTTCGAAGCCTATTTCCTGAGCGCTCTTGAATTCCGGAGAAATTGTATCCGCTGCAAGCGCTCCGTCGGCCAGTATATTACCTGAAAGTACCTGAATAAACCGGAAATAAACGCTTTCCACGGTAAGCTGGTCATCGGAAGGTCCGGAAGCCCAGCGGATGATAATTTCAAGAAGCAGAGAGGCTCCGCCCGATTTTGCGAGCCGCATCCCGGCGGATTCCGCCTTGAAGGGCGGTTCCGGAGGTGCCGGGGCCAGGATGCCGGCGTTGAAAACGATGTGCCCTTCATCGAAAAACTCGTTCATTATCCCGTCTTCAATGGCAAAAGCTTCCGGAAGAAGAGCCTTGTTCTCTGCCAGGGGTACATCCCCCTCGGTCTGGATGGAAACCATGACCGTTTCGGCGGGCAGGCACGCAGCCGCGGCGAAAACCATAAAAAGGACAGCCAGCATTTTATTCATACAATCATTGTCGGTCCTGCCATAAGGGTCCTTGAGTTTTACCGGGGCCGGCTTTTACAAACATCTGCCTTTTCTGTATACTCCGTTAATATGGAAAAAAGCCGGCTGGCGGGAATCATTGCGGCGCTTCTCCTCCTTCTTGCAGACCGGGCCGTCTTCGCGGCCAATCAGTACAACCTTTATATCCGCATGGCGCCGGCAAACTGTTTAATGACTGTGGACGGCAAGCCCAGGGAGCCCGTTTCCTTTTCAGATTACGTCAAATCCGTAAGTCTGGGACCCGGCGACCATGTTTTTGAATTCTGGCGGCCGGGTTATGAAGAAAAAACAGTGGAAATTACTGTCACCCGACAGGATCAGCTCCTGGAAGTTAAACTTGAAAAACGGGAAGCCGACCTGCGGGCCGTATCCATCCTGCCGGCCGGCATCCAGCCAAAATGTGTCGAGTTCACCCCGGACGGCAGATTTTTCCTGTCCGCCCTGCTCTTCGGTCCGGGTATCGAGCTTTACTCCGCAGAAACCCTCGAAAAGATTAAGACCATAACGATACCCGACAATTTCGCGAAACAGAAAGGTTTTGTGGAGATTGCCTTCCTGCCGGGGCTCAGGGAAATATGGGTTTCCCAGATGACCACGGACCGGATACATGTCATCGATCTAGAGACCTTTACCTATAAAACTTCCTTTTATACGGGCGGAAGCTGGTCAAAAGTCATAACCATCTCCGGGGATGAAACCCTCGCCTTCGTTTCAAACTGGCTTTCGGAAACCGTCTCCATCTTCGACGCCCCCGCAAAAAAACTGATCGCTGTCGTCAAGGTCCCCGGCACACCGAGGGGTATGAGCGTTACGCCGGACAACAAGTTCCTTTACGTATGCAACTATGCCTACGGCACAGTGGACAAAATAAGCCTGTCGGAATACAGGGTACTCAAATCCATTCAGGCCGGGGCGGGGGCCAAACGGCACAGCGTTATGGACCTTACAACAGGCAGGATATTCCTTTCGGACATGGCCCGGGGGAGCATTGTCATACTGGATACCGAAACGGATACCATAGTCAGGGAAAAATTCCTGGACGAAAAACTCAACACGATAAAACTTTCAACGGACGGAAGATTCCTCTTCGTATCCTCCCGCGGGCCGAACAATCCGGAGAATTATGTGCTGAGAGGGCCCAGGTTCGGCAAAGTGTATGTTCTTGACGCGGAAAGCCTGGAAATTATCGACTGGGTGTGGGGCATGAATCAGCCAACGGGCCTGGGCATTTCTCCGGACGGAAAAATTCTGGCTTTTACGGATTTTCTGGATAATCAAATAGAAGTGTATCGTCTGGAAGGAGCGCTTTATCCAGCCCCTCTTCCGGAGAAAGCGGCACTTCTTCCGGAGCAAGATCCTCTTCGCTGACAAGGTCCTTTCCCTTGAGATAAGCTGTCACTTCGTCCGGATTAACAAGATCCGGGTTTTTGGCGAGCTCCAGGAGTCTCTCCCTGTCATTGAACCCCGCGACAACCGCCTGGTCCAGGGTTTCCAGTCCCTTCTCCCCGTCCCCGATGACGGCAAGCAGAATCCAGGCTTTTTCGAACATGACAGCGGGTCTCGCTTTATCTATGGCCAGAACCTTTTCATACGTTTCCAGGGCCTTGGCGAAAAATTCCTCCTTCAGGTATGTATCGCCCAGGGCTGCGAGCATGTCGGCATTCTGCGGATCCTTTTCGGTATACGCTTCAAGATAGCGCAGGGCATCCTCCGTATTCCCGAGATCGATATTGAGCAGGGCCAGATTTTTAAGAAGGTCTTTGTCCTCCGGCGACTGGACAAAAGCTTTAAGCATGACAGCGAGGGAATCGTCCTTGCGGTCAAGCTTCCAAAGCAGGAGGCTCAGGTTGTACAGCGCATGGGCGTCGAATTCGTTCCGGACAAGAACTGCCTCATACACCGCCAGGGCTTCTTCGTCGCTTCCCTTGAGCGTAAGGGCATAACCGAGAGTGTTGAGCAGGAGCGTATTTTCCGGCTCTTCCAGCAGCAGGCCGTTAAGCATTTCTATGCCGGCTTCCGTATCTCCGGTCTGAATATATACCCTGGCGAGATTGTAGGAAGCCTGAAGAAGGTCCTTGTCGAGGGCCATGGCCTTTTTGTACGCGTCCGCGGCCAGGTCCCATCGCTCGAGCTCGAAATAGGCGTTTCCCAGATTGTAATAGAGGCCCGCGGCATCGGCCTCGGGAAAACCGGTGGCGCATCCCATGACCAGGACAGCAAGGGCCAGAGCAGACAGCAGATAACGCGGGGATGGACGCCGTAAGGGTTTTATCATGGCATGGAAATCTTGTTTAGTACGGTTTCTTCTATTTTCCTGACCTGTGACCGGTAAAGTGAAGTTATACCGGCGCCGTAATCCGCGATAAGCTGAATTATGTTCCTGGGAGCGTCGTCCATATCGGGACCGTTAAGCCGGTCGCCGTCATCGCCCAGGCCCGGCATTATGTAGGCCAGTTCATTCAGGACAGGATCCATCCAGAGGGTATAAATCGTCACATCCTGGAGCGCCCGGGTTATGCGGAGAGAACCTTTGAGGGCGGAAATGACGTTGAATAATTTGATGGATCGCGGTTTTATTCCCTGATCCAGCAGGTATTTCACGATGGTTACGAGGCTTCCGCCCGTGGCATTCATGTGATCGGCGAACACGAGGTCCTTGCCGTCAAGCAGTTCCAGGTTAAAGTAGGATTTCTTGAGGTCCAGGATGTACTCCATGTCCACCTCCTTTTTGCTTTCGTTCCGCTTTATCCTGAACAGGGCGAAGGGTGTCACATATCCCTTGCTGGAATACTCCTGGATTTCCTTGGACATTATAATTGAGGGCAGAAGGGCGCCGCGGAGCATGACACACATGACGGAATTTTCGATTTCGTGATCAATGTCCGGTATTTTGTGCACCGCGAAATTCTGGACAGGGATGTTCACGGGCGTATTAATAATGAAATAATTTTTCTTCTTGGTATTGGCGCCGTCCACGGCGAGGTTGAAAAGGATTTCATAGGCCCGCTGAATGTAATAGACGAACTCATGGTGCTGTGTTTTCGTGTTCCGGAGCTTTGCGATAATCCGGGAAGCCTCTCCGTGCAGGACCTGGGGCGTTTCAAAGGAATAGACGCGGATACCGGGTTCTTCCTTCACTATTTCCTGCATCAGCTTTCCCATGTCATTGTAAACCTGGATAAGATGGTCTTTTTCCTGCTCTTTTCTTTTGCCTTCAACACCGGCGCTGATGACCTTGAACGATTCCATGGCCTTGGAATAATAGCCTTCCATCAAGCTTAAGTTTTTTTTGTCCTTTTCCGTTAACAGCCCGTCCAGATCGGACGCCTTGAGCACTATCCTGTCCACTTCCGCCTCCCTTTCCCTGTAATTTATGCACCTATTGTAGCGCAAAAAGCCGGTGCGTATAAAGGGATACCATGGGGCGGCGGCTGTTTTTTGATAATCTTTCGGGTATCTTTACACGAATCCGGATATAAGCTTAGAATGAACCAGGTCACCATGAAACGGTTTCTGCCCATTATACTGCCGGTTTTATTACTCCTGTGTTCCGCCGCTGTGTTCTCCCAGGAAACCATAGGGCAGCCGGAAACGGCAGACACATCACAGGCTGATCAACTGACCGTCGGCATCGGAGGGGAGGTAAGCTTCGGTTTTTCCGGTTTCATTCCCGGACTGGGATTGCGGGTGCTGGTCCCTCTCGATTTCGGACCGGACAGTGTAAGCCTCATACCCTTTACAGGGTTCACCTACCTGTTTGAAGTGATGGGAGATCTGCACTCAAACTTTTATCTGCCCCTGGGCGCAAGACTGCTATTCAACAAATACGGTATCGGCCTCAGGATCGAGTATTCCCTGTCTCTCCTGGAAATTTTCAGGCAGGGGATTTTTAACTTTTCCTTATTCGGCAGGTTCCCCATCGTCAGTCTTCCGCATTTCCGGCTTGTACTCACCTTTGATCTTGGCCTGGGACTCTTCTATGGTCCGGACTACGGAGCCAGGGCCCTCATCAACCTGACACCCGCGGTTTCCGCCTGGTACACGTTTTGACCGGCTGAAGCAGAGTGAAGAAATCCGGGGCGAGAGGTTCAGATATTTTCCTCGTCAAAAAAATCCTCCAGGTGCTCCGATAAATTATCTATGTACGCAGTATCCTTTTCGATTTTCTCCCTGTACAGATCCATATCCGCTTTCGCAAAAAGGTCGTCAAGATTATCGGGTGCGGAAGCATAGGCCCCGATACTCACGGTAAAGGGGAGGGAAGCCTCCCTGTTGTAATCGCTCAATCTCGACATTATCCTTTGGCGCACTTCCTCGGCGGCCTCTTTCCCTGTTTCCGGCAGGATTACCACAAACTCGTCTCCTCCGTACCTGCAAACGCTGTCAACTTTCCGCACGCATGCCAGCAGCAGAGAGGTAAGGGCTTTGAGCACATCATCGCCGGCAAGGTGGCCGGAATCGTCGTTTATGGCCTTGAATTTATCGATATCGATGACAAGAAGCGAGAGCATGGTTTTATGACGGATGCTGCGTTCCTTCTCGTGTTCCAGAATTCTTATCATGCTGCGCCTGTTGAGGACGCCGGTGAGAGGGTCAACGGTGGCTATGCGCTTCAGGGCCTTGAAATAGTAGGCCTTCTCTATGGCTATGGCGGCAAAATCCGCGATAGTTAACAGTGTTTTAAACTCAAGGGCTGTAAAAGTGCTGCCGTTCAGCTTGTTGATCAGCTCTATTACACCGAAAACCTTGTTTTTTGTTTTGAGCGGCACGCCGATTATGGACTCCGTGGTGAAATTGCTGATCTGGTCCATGGTAGGGTCGAAACGGCTGTCCCTTGTCACATCTTCTATTATCACTGCCTGGCCATGTTCAGCTATCCATCCCGCTATCCCCCTGCCTGCCGGAATGCACCTGCCCTTGAGAGTATCCACCGCGCTGCCCACCACCAGTGCGAATTTGAGTTCGCCTGTTTTAGGGTTTTTTAAGAAGAAGAGACCAGTTGAGAGGGGCGAAGATGGTCCCGATATGCTCCATAACCGCTGTAAAGGTTTCGTTGATACTCCCCGCGGAGGTTATGCTTTTTCCTATATCCG
>SPDA01000476.1 GCA_004525155.1 Spirochaetales bacterium | reverse complement strand
TAATTCTTGACTCATTGTGAGCCGAATCCTATGATCTGTATATGAACCTGTCAAGCAAACTCCTGGTCATTCTCCTGGTCCTGCTTGTCGCGATCAGCCTCATCATCATCTTTGGAATGCCGTGGCTTTTTTCCCAGATTGCCGAGCGCCAGATGAGAAAGGAAGCCCAGACCTTCGGGCTGTTTCTGCTGAAAAACATCGAGGATATAGCCCTGGACAAAAATCTCGATTACTCCAGCCAGGAGGCGCATATGGAGGAACTCATCTACAAGGAGTTCGAGAAGGCCATCAGTATTTCAACGGAAACGGAAAGTTTCATTGTGGACGAAATCATTCTTATCACTTCCGATTATAAAGTGGAGGTCGGGTATCCCAGGGAGCAGGTGGGGCAGGATTATGCCGGCCACGCGGATATCGTGGCAAATTTTGCCGAGAAAAAATTCAACATTGGTCTGGAAAGGCATGCCGTCCAGGGCCAGACCGAGGTAGATATAGACATTGTCTCCTACCTGACGCTGAATGATCAGCCAAGGGTGGTTGAAATAAAACTCAATTTTAAAAAAACCACGGAACTCCTCGCGTCCCAGTACCGGCGCTTCAATCTCATTTCCGTGGGAACGGGATTCGTCATAATCCTCATTCTCATGACCTTTCTGCTCTTTGTCATACGGCGTACGGCCATCGACCCGGTCCTGAAAATTGCCGATGCCCTGGAGCAGGTCGGAAGGGGCAATCTCGAAATAACAATGACCCACAGAACGAAGGATGAATTCGGCCTCATGAGCACGCGTTTCAACGAGATGGTCACGGGCCTGAAGGAAAAACTCCACCTGTCAAGGTATGTTTCCCAATCCACCATTGACGCGGTAAAAAGCGCGGTAACGTCCGGCGACGAATTTCACAAGCCCCGGAGAAAGCGGGTAACTGTTTTTTTCTCGGACATCCGCGGGTTTACCACCTATTCCGAAAAACGGGACCCGGAACACATCATTTCCGTGCTCAACAGGATACTCTCCCTGCAGACTGAACTCATAAACAGGCACGGGGGATACGTGGACAAATTCGTGGGCGATGAAACCATGGCTATTTTTCCTTCCCCGGAGGAAGCTGTTCTCTGTTCCCTCCACATCCAGTCAAGAATGCACAAATCCGCCGCCGATTTCGAGGGCCTTCAGATAGGAATCGGTATTTACGAAGGAATCGCCGTGGAAGGCGACATCGGTTCAAACGAAGTTAAAAACTACACCTTTATCGGCGACACGGTGAATACCGCGGCGAGGCTCCAGTCCGTGGCCCTGGGGGGAGAAATTGTCATACCCGATTTCATTGCGGAGAAGGCGGAAATATCCTCACGCTTCAAGCACAGCCTTAAGGGTCCCATAAAACTCAAAGGCAGAGAACAGGAAGTGAGGCTCTATCGGGTAACAGGCCTTACGAAGAAAAGCTGAAGCCGACCCTGTCAGCGCCTCACAGTGTTTTATAAATCGCTTGTTTTTAGTAAACTGCAGGAATGCTTGTTTATATACCAAACTTGAGCGGGTTTTGCCCGGGCGTGAAACATGCGGAACAGAAGATTTTCGAAGAGAAATACTCGTACCCCCACAGGCCAATTTTTCTGTATGGATACATGATCAATAACCGCAGTTATATTGAATACCTGGATAACCACGACATTCATACAACGGAACAGCCGTGGGATTTGCCCGCGGATGTTTCCCTGGTTATCCGGACCCACGGAATTGACAGAGTCATGGAGGAGAAGCTCCGGAAAAAGTATTACGTTATCGATCTGACATGCAGAAACGTTAAAAAAGTCCAGAACAAAATTCGGGAAGAATCGGAAAGCGGATCCTTCATCGTCATTACCGGTAAAAAAACCCACCCGGAAGTCCTTGGCCTTATAAGTTATGCGGACCATTACATTATAGTGGAACATGACGAGGACCTGGCTGCTTTTTCAGCCTCTCTTAAGGAAAACCCCGGGGCAATACTGGGTACCTGTTCAAGAGTATTCATCACCTCCCAGACTACCGGCGATGTTTCCCTGTTCAATAATACCCTGGAAGCGGTTGCTGAAGTCCTTAAAAACACCAGAACTCTTTCTTTTTTCAATTCCATTTGTCCCATGACCACCAACAAGGAACTGGAAGCCCTAGAAATTCAGAAAAAAGTGGACCTTACGTTTGTGCTGGGCGACACCCTCTCTTCGAATGCGAACAAACTTTTCAGAATTCTGAAAGGGAAAGATTCTAATACGTTCCTGGTCCAGGATCTGGCAGCACTTAAAAAGCTCGGGCTCGACTTGACCCGATATTCAGCTGTCCAGGTCGTTTCATCCGCATCGACCCCGGGGTTTATCGAGGAGGAAGTGGTTACTTACCTTAAAGGCATCTGAGCGGCTTGTATTTTTCATGGAATTCGAGTATTATATAGTATACTTTTTAGCCTAGGTTTTACTCATTGGAAGATATAGAATTGATGAACCGGTATTTCACCGGGAAACGGGAGAAAATTACAGCGTACCTTCGCGGTTTTCTCGATAATGTACAGAAAAATTTCTCAGCTATTCATCCTCTTGGCGCTGATCTGATCGACAGGCTCTTCCGCTTCACCGCCGAGGGAAAAATGCTGCGGGGCGCCCTGGCATGCCTGGGTTATGATTTATTCAGAAATTCTGCGGATGATTCGATGATATCCCTGGGTGCAGCGATTGAACTATTTCAATCAGCACTGCTTATCCATGATGATATAATGGATAGGGATGTCTCCAGGAGGGGCAAACCTTCCCTGTTTTATCATTATCAGCAGAAAGCATTAAACGAAAATCTTTCCGATGCCTTTCATGCAGGAGAATCCCTCGCCATATGTGCAGGTGATGCGGCTTTTTTTCTGGCCTATGAAATCCTGGGGAAAAACCCGTTT
>SPDA01000380.1 GCA_004525155.1 Spirochaetales bacterium | reverse complement strand
GCGTTTCTTTTGTAACCACATCGTCTCTTGTATAAAGAAACCTTGCATCCGGCAACTTTCCTTCCATAAGGTAGTTGAAAATCCTAATAATCGGATCTCTGCCTTCAGCGTAGGGGTTCTGTCCGATAAGTGCCTGTATTGATCCATCCTTCAAGGATTCCAAGGTCTGCGGAAGGGGATCGAAAGCAACGATTTTTACTTTCCCTGATTTACCCGCTTCTTTAACAGCCTGTGCAGCACCGATTGGTCCGCCTGCTGTCACATAGATACCTGCGAGGTCGGGATTGGCAGTCATAAAATCTATGGCTTGAGTTCTGGCCTTGTCTGCCTGGTCCAGGTTTTCCACTTTACCCACAATGGTAATATTGGGAAATTCCTGTTTGATTACATCTTCAAACCCCTTCCGCCTTAATTCATGAGCGTTTACGTTGAAAAATCCGGTAATGACCGCAACCTTTCCTTTTCCATCGAGCAGTTTCCCCATGGCCCGGCCTGCGGTTTTTCCGGCTGCGTAAAGATCCTGACCGATAAAGAACATTCCCTTATTCGGCTGTGCATCTGCGCAGAAAACACCAACAGGTACACCCTGGTTTACGGCTTTTTCCACATAAGGTATCTGACCTTCATTGTACACAAGCGTGGTGATAGCATTGTATTTCTTAACGAGCAGCGCTTCCATTACAGCGTTTACATCCGAGGACGAAAGGCTGGAACCGGGTATAATCCAATCTACTTTTACATTGTGCTTGATGAGTAGTTCAGCAGCATCATCCACGCCTTGTTTTATAATGTCGAAAAACGGGTTAGTAGCCGCTCCAATAACCGCAATTTTTACCAGTTCCGGCGCAACGCGGTCAACAGGCATCACCTTCATTTCATCAGGCACGGTTCCAAGCTGTTCCTTCGTCTTTTCCGGAAGAGCTACGAATGCCTTGAAATCCGCTTTCTTGTAATAGGGCACCCACCCATCTGAACTCGCGGCCGCAGCTGTTGTTCCCTTTTCAGTACCTCCGGCGGCGAAGATCATACCCGCTGATGCGAATACCAACAAACCCACACATACTAATGTAATAATTTTCTTCATAGCATTTCTCCTTGTTATTGATTTTCATTGTGGAAATAAAATGATTTTTTCTCCTTCACCTCCTGCCTTCTTTACAATGTTCCCATGGATAAAGCTTAGGCATGCCTTTTCCTATTGCTAGTAACCCTTTTCATTGTATTCCCTGACCGCATCCATCATTGTGGCCACATTGACCACGGGTGTCTTCGCCTGCAAGTTATAGACCGCGTTGAACACAAATCCCCCATTAACAGAAAATATTCTTATCCGGGAAAGCACCTGCCCCCGCACTTCCCGGGGCGTACCGAAAGGAAGCACCTTCTATGTGTCCACGCCTCCTCCCCAGAACACCACTTGGCTCCCGTATTTACGTTTGAGCGTTTCCGGTTCCATGCCCGCGGCGGAACACTGCACGGGGTTGATGATGTCAAATCCAGCATCGATAAAAATTTCCATAAAGGTTTCTATGGAACAGAGGGTGGAAGTCTGTGTTCCGAAATCGATACCGCAGAGAAACATGGCATCCATCGAATTGCCGACCGCGTCTTTTATTTTTGCGAGGTTTTCCAGGGCTTGTTCAGTCTGCCTCGAAAAAATTGCGTGTAGATAATCCCTGCGCGACGATGTGAATATGTACCATTCTGTTATGTCCCTGATTCCTTTCGGCTCTTTTAGAAAGGGCCCCAGGACAAGCACGATATCCCCCAACCCGTTACCGTCGAATTTGGTACACAAGCCGCGGCCGTTCCGCTTGAGTCTTTCCGCCTGCCCGCAGCAGTATGCAAGTTCATCATGCGAAATAGGCACAAATTCCTCGAGGTTGTCCTTTGGATCAAGGGCTCCTTCTGCATCTCCGCCTACCTCACGTACCTCGAAGCGGCCCGGGACCTCTACCTCCTGCTCCCAGGGCGTGCGCCACACTTTCCAGTCCTTATTCGGAAAGCTGAAAATACTGCCGTAGGGGTACAACCCGTCCACATCCACACCGATAAGCGGTTTACGTTCATCGTCAATCTCGCCCAGCATATTGAAAGGTTCGATAACCTTTACCGGGATATTCTGCAGCCCATAATTATCCCTCAGACCCGCGACAATTCTCGCGTGCATACCCGTAATCGCATCGGATCCGAAATCCACAGGTACCGAGCCAGGCTCATGATTCAGCGCTTTTTGAAGTTTTTCCTTTCCTGTCATGATGACCTTTTATCCTTAAATGCGCCTATAGTTGCCGCCATTCCCCGGGCTTCTTCTTCCGTCTCGATAATACCCACCTCGATTTCAAAATCCTGCGCGGTTTGCCCTTCTATGTACTTAAGACCCTTTCTGGATTTTTCAAACGCTCTTCCCATGGGCAGGCAGTTACTTGGCTCGAGGCCCAGCTCGTAATCACCTTGTCCCATCATCTTGAATTCGAAAAATTCCGGCAGCTGCTCATGATTGAACTTTAGGTATAGACCGAGAAAATCCTTTCCAATGTTCCTGTTTACAACCATCACCTGGGTATTGCCCTGTTCGTCGTTCCGAAGACTGTGAAAAAACACCTGCCGGAAATAACCGTGCGTAGGCTTCTGGAACCGGAACATGTCAGAGGCTCCCTGTCTGGCAGCATCATCGTAAAAATCCGTCTTTAAAGCACTAATTATAAGTTCCGAATTTTCACTCAACAGAGGAAACCCGATATTAAAATGATAGAGAATCATTACAGGTACAGGCTCGAAACCCTGATTTTCCACGCGGTCATGGATAATGAATTTCTTCCAGCCCAAGGCTGTTGTTATGGTTCTTGTGAGGAGCAGGTTTTCACCGTAAAACCGGGATTCCCGCATGCTGCCAGTAACCTGCATCCTGTATTCATTCCCTTCCCAGTATTCCCTGACTGCGACGGCCTCCGCTGGCGTATTGGATATGCGGCCATGAAGGCCGTATCTCTCCCCATCGTCTTCGCAGAAGGCGCCTGTGTTGGACAATCCGCAGGTGGTGAGAAGTCCTGCAAAATAAGTGCGGAACCAGCCGTTTTCCTGAGGTTCGAAGAACCAGGGCGCCGCGATCCCGGTCTTGGTGATATGACTTATTGGTGTACCTTTAAAGGAAGCCCAGGCTATATCGAGACATCTATCCTTAATAACGGAAAAGTCAAGACCCGACCCTGTCCTTATATCAAAACACGAGGTGCCTTTAGCCCGGCCGTCCTCAAGTTCGCAGGCCCGTATACCCGCAAGCTGCGACATACTGCCAGTATATTCCGCGAGTTCCTGCTTCGAATAGATTTTACCGAATATCTCCGACATACATCCCCTCACAGATCCACTGTATCGATGGTCCTGATGTCGACCTTGGTCAACATCCTGTCCTCCGGCTTCTCACCGAACATGATATAACTGTTCAGTACCGTCAGCGCCCGGTACCCTTCCTCGAAAGGGTCCTGGTCGATGACG
>SPDA01000418.1 GCA_004525155.1 Spirochaetales bacterium | reverse complement strand
GGGCAGGGATGAAATTTACTGCGGGATGAATGGAAAGGCACGCCTGGGACTGTTCCTTGCCAGGTGGTTTCCTTCGGTGATCAGAAAAAACATCGGACGTGTAAAAGTCACCTGAGAAGCTCAGATATATCAATTATGGATAAAAATAACTTTAATTTTATCAATTTGCGGTATAGTTAAATAAAAAATATACTAAATTATATCGTTTCAAGATAATTAAATTTTAAGTAAAGTATAAATATAATTTTATTGACAGATGGCTTCCGCCATGTTAGGCTGATTGTAATATTTTACAAAAACTGACAGGAGGCTACCATGAAAAAAACATTGCTCGTCATGTTTGTGTTCCTCATTCTGCTCACCGGGCTCTATGCAGCGGGAAAGCAGGAATCCGGCACTCAGCCGGCAGGCAAGAAGGACACGCTGAGTATCATCTGTTTCCAGGGATATGCGGAGGATGCCTGGGTAAAGCCCTTCGAAGAGAAATACAACTGCACGGTAAAGATCACCTACGCCGGCACGGTGGAGGAGCATTTTACCAAGGTCATGGCAGCTACATCGGAATATAACATCGTTTCCATCGATTCCGGCCGCGTAAAGATGTATTACGACGCAGGCCTCATCCAGCCCATCGATACATCCAAACTCGCAAACTACGGTAAAATCGGCAAGTTTTTCGCGGACCATCCCTACGGGCAGTTCATTCCCGGCCAGAAGATGCATATTCCCATCGTCTGGGGCACCCAGACCATCACCGTCAACATGGACAAGGTCGGGGATAAAATCGCCAAGTATGTGAAAGGCAGAACAATTTCCCTCGATGTGCTGACTGCGCCCGAGTTTAAAGGACAGACGGCTTTTTTCGATGAATCCGCCAATGTCGTATCCATAGCCGCCATCCATTCCGGGATAAAGACGCCTTTCAATTTCGCCGCCGGCGACTGGGACAAGGTTGAGGCAAAGCTCAAGGCCTGGAAAAACAACGCCAGGACTTTTACCACCGGTCTTGATTCCGAGTTCAGCGTGCTGGCCGGCGGGGACGCGTATATCGTTCTGGGCGGCAACGATGCCCCTCTTAATCTCAAGCTGGAGGAAGCGGGCTTAAGGAAGAGCTTCAAACAGTTCGCCATGACCGAAGGGACCATCACCTGGATCGACGGCTGGGTCATCACGAAACCCACAACGGGAAGGTCCTACGAGCTCGCCCTCGCCTATATGGATTACATGATAGGCGCCCAGGGGCAGAAGGAGCTGGCCAATCTCGTCGGCTTCGGCATCGTCAATCCCGAAGGTTCTTCCGGCTTCAACCCGGTCGTTCTCGATTCCACCTTCTGGTACGGCGAAGACATCAGCAAATTCCCGGCGCCCCTGTACATCATGATACCGGAGGACGATCCCGGAAAGCGGATTGAACTCTGGATGAATAAAGTAAAAGCATCACAGTAGTTTTTACTTGGCAAGAAATGGGCCGGCTCACCGCCGGCCCGTTACATTATTTAATCAGGAATATTAATGGGTACCAATTCGGCAGACAGTGCGGGCACGAATTCCGCGCCTGAAAATGCGGCAATAGAATTAAAAAAAGTTCATAAACGGTTCGGAGATTTCACCGCTGTTCAGGACTTCAGCGTCCAGATCCGGAAGGGTGAATTCTTTTCCCTCCTCGGCCCTTCCGGCTGCGGCAAGACGACAACGCTCCGCATGATCGCCGGGCTGGAGGAAGTGAGCGGGGGGAGCATCTGGCTTGACGGGGGGGATGTGACCGGGCTTCCCGCCTACAGGCGCAACGTGAACACAGTCTTCCAGGACTACGCCATATTTCCTCATATGAATGTGCTGAAGAATGTGTATTTCCCCCTGAGGATGCGTAAAATTCCTTTACGGGAGGCACTGCCGGACATACGGCGCATGCTTCAGCTCGTCAACATGCAGGACTACGAAAACAGGCTTTCCCAGCAGCTCTCCGGCGGTCAGCGGCAGAGGATTGCTCTTGCCAGGTCCCTGGTCAACAGGCCTGCTGCCCTGCTCCTCGATGAACCCTTAGGCGCCCTCGATTTCAAACTCCGTGTTGCCATGCAGCAGGTGCTCAAGGATATCCAGAGAAATGTCGGCATAACCTTCGTCTACGTGACCCACGATCAGACTGAAGCACTTACCATGAGCGACAGGATTGCCGTGATGAAGGACGGGCTCGTTCACCAGATAGGCACCCCGAACGATATTTACAAGGACCCGGCCACCGCTTTTGTCGCGTCCTTTATTGGCGACATGAACTTCCTCCACGGCGCCTATGCCGGGGACGAAGACGGCGTGGACGTCATACAGCTCGGCGACACGGTCGTGAAAGGAAAAAAACGCAGGTACACCTACAGCGGCAGGGAGGAAGTCCTTGTCTGTCTGCGTTCCGAGGATATCGTCATTTCCGGACAGGCCGGCATGCAGAACAAAATTTCCGCTGTCGTAAAACGGGTCGTCTTCCGCGGCGCGGACTATGAAATCGGGTGCGCGCTTAAAAACGGGGATGAACTGCGCTGTGTCGTTTCTGCTTCCATGATGGACAGCGCTTTCGCGCCGGGGGCGCCGGTCACCTTAGGCTGCGATGATGCAAACGTTATAACGTTTCCCAAAAGCCAGGGCAGGGATATCCTTGATTACGGCGGCGGAGAGGAAGCATGAAAGCAGCCGGTTCGGCATACAAACACGATCCGCCGAAAGAACTCGCAAAAGGGGTGCCCATTTTCGTGTGGATGATATTTCTGGTAATTCTTCCGCTGGCTTCGACCTTTATCATGAGTTTTTATTCGAGCAAGGGACTCGTGATAGAAACGCAGCTTAACCTGAACAATTACAAGGCATTTTTTACGGAAACAGTCTACCCGCGCATCCTTGTTAAAACCCTCGGCCTTGCCCTGGGGATATCGGTCCTGTCCATGCTGCTCGCCTATCCCCTGGCGTACATGGTGGCCTTCAAGATAAAGCGGGGCAGAAACCTTCTTTTCATGCTGAGCATCGTTCCGCTGTGGGTCAGCTACCTGGTGCGCATCATCGCGTGGCGGACCATCCTCGGCAACCAGGGTGTGCTGAACACGGTTCTCGTGACGCTCCGCATCATCGCCGAACCGCTGCAGATATTTCTGTACAATCCCTTTTCCATAGCCATCACCCTGACCGCCATATGCATCCCCTTTGTGTTCATCCCCGTGTACACATCCCTGGAAAG
>SPDA01000026.1 GCA_004525155.1 Spirochaetales bacterium | reverse complement strand
GGAAGACAATAATCATACTTGACAATAGCGGGACTGCGGGTTAGTACATTACCTGTTATGAACATCATCCTGGGGCATACCAATCTCGACATGGACTGCATGGGTTCCATGGCCCTGGCTCATTACCTGTATCCCGATTACAGGCTGGTGGGCAGCAGGTTTGTCCACCCCTCCGCGAAAAACCTGTTCAACCTGTATCAGAACCACCTGAATCTTCTGCCGCCATCCGAACTTGCCGGCGAAGACATCGGGCATGTCCTTATTGTAGATACCAGGAACCAGGCAAGGGTAAAGGAATACTTCGATTTTATCCGGAACAAACCCCTTTCCATCCAGGTGTTCGATCACCATGCAGCCGAAGAACTCGATATCCCTGGCGCCCGCCTCACGGAAGCGGAGGTGGGGTCCAATACGGCGCTTGTGGGTATGAAACTTATGGAGCGGGGCATTGCCGTATCCCAGGACGATGCCACGGTTGCCCTGGCCGGAATCTACGCCGATACGGGAAACTTTACCTTTGAAGGCGTAACCAAAGAAGATTTCCAGGTGGCATCCTGGCTGGTGGGCAACCGGGCTTCCCTAAAACTTGTAAAAAACTTTTTGAAACCCATGCGCGATGAGTTTCAGATTACCCTCTTCCACGAGGTAGTGAACAATCTTTTTTACGAGGAAGTGAACGGTCATTTTTTTATTGTCAGCTACCTGGAACTTGAAAAACAGACCCCGGGACTGGCGGCGGTGGTGGAAAAGGTATTCGAGGTGGAGGACGCGGACGCTTTCATCGCGGTTTTCTACTGCAAAAAAGAGGGGGATACGGTCATAATTGCCCGGAGCCAGAAAGACACCCTGAATCTGCCGGAGATCCTTAAACCCTTCGGCGGCGGAGGGCACAGGATGTCTGCGTCGGCGCTCGTTAAAAATTCGGAAGGTAAATCCGTTTTCGATTCGATGCTGAACCACTTGCGGGAAAGCCTCGCGCCCGCCATCCATGCGGAGCAGATAATGACGAGGGATGTGGGCCTCATTAACGAGAACTGGGATCTCCGCAAAGCTTCCATGTATCTTGAAACCATCAACCGCTCAGGCGCCCCGGTCATAAGCGATAAAAATAACCTGGTCGGATTCATGACGCTTAAAGACATCATGAAAGCAAGAAAATCCAACCAGATGCATTCGCCTGTCAAGGCGTACATGACTAGGAAGGTTGTGTTCGCACGGCCGACTACAACCATAAGAGAAATTGAATACATGCTCTATACGAATAATGTAGGGCATCTCCCGATCCTGGAAAATGACCGCATAATCGGTATTGTTACACGCTCCGATTATTTACATTACATCGAAAAAAAGCTTACTCTGTTGACATAAGGATAATTCAACCGGAGGACTGTATGACTGTATTCGAATACGCAAAAAAAATGGAACTTGACGGCAAGGCCATGTATGAAGGAGAACTTGCCAATACGCGGAACGAAGGGATGAAAACCATACTGCTCATGCTTGCCAGAGCCGAGCAGAACCATTACGAAATTTTCAGCGCCATGGAAAAAAAGAAGAAACCTGAAGCCCTTCAGCCTGTTTCATTCGCGGAAATCAAGAATATCTTCGAAAAGATGAAAGAAAAAGGCGATTATCTCAATATAAAGGCGAGTCAGGCGGAATTCTACGAAAAAGCCCTTGAAATAGAGGAAAAGACTGAAGAATTCTACAAGACGGAAGCCGGAAAATCCGCCAATGCGGAAATAAAGGAGCAGTTGCTCACGGTGGCGGCGGAAGAACACCGTCACGTAGAGCTTATGAGCGCCATGTACCATATGGTGAACCGGCCCAACGAATGGCTCGCCACTTCTGAATGGAACTATTTAAGGGAATACTGAACTGTTACACCCGGCAGGGAGCAGCTTGGAACTTGCCATATTTAAGCAGGAAACATGTCCCCCGGAAATCAGAGAGCAGATTAGTGCTTTGGTACAGGCTGAATGGCCGCCCATCAGTTCTAGCGGAGAGGTATCCTTCAGGGACACTGAATGGCCTCTGTGCAGGCCGGCTGACGGCCTGGTATCGGTTGCCCTTCTTGAACAGGGCCTTGTTTTAAGTCATGCCGCTGTCCCCAGGGCGGATGCAGTCATCCATCATAAAAAACTCACTGCCTGCGGGATAAGCTGCATGATCACGCGAATGGGTTACAGGGATCGTGGTTACGGGGCCATGGTTTTCAAAGCGGCCGGGAAATTCATGGAAACCTCGGGGGCGGACCTGGGAATTTTCACCTGTGATCAGGCCTTGCGTCATTTCTATGAGAGGGCAGGCTGGCATGCCGCTCTGGATATTTATCTGGTGGGCGGTACCAAGGAAAAACCCTTTTCAAGTGCGGAAATGGGAAAATTGACGTTATTGCGGTTTTTCACCGACAGGGCGGAGGAGGCCCGGGCCGATTTTACAGCCGGCCCCATGTTCCTCGAATTAGGCGAGGGGAAACTCTGGTAATCCGGCCTATTCCAGCACAGCCCGGATGCGGCGAACGCCGGCGGAGGAAGACTGCTCCTTCTGGATGACGAAACGGCCCAGCTCTCCAGTGTGTTCCGCGTGTGGACCGCCGCAGACTTCTTTTGAAAAATCGCCCATGGTGTAGACCTTTACCTGGTCCGAGTATTTGTCGCCGAAAAAGGCAAGGGCGCCGTCCTTCTGGGCTTCCTCGAGGCTCATGATGGACATGGAAACAGGCAGGTCTCCCGCTATTTGATCATTCACCATGTTTTCAACGGCCTTTATCTCTTCCGGGCTCATGGGCGCCGTGTGTGAAAAGTCGAAACGGAGCCTTTCCGCGGTGATGTTGCTGCCTTTCTGCTGGACATGGGTTCCCAGCACCCTGCGGAGGGCCTGGTGCAGGAGGTGGGTGGCCGTGTGCAGCCTCTTCACCATCTCCGAATTGTCCGCGAGACCTCCCTTGAAGGACTTTTCCGCGCCCGCTTTGGAAATCTCCTGATGTTTTTCGAAAGCCTCATCGAAACCTTTTCTGTCGATTGTCATGCCGTTTTCCCTGGCCAGTTCCTCGGTAATTTCTATGGGAAAGCCGTAGGTGTCGTAAAGCCTGAAAGCCACCCTGCCGGGTATGATTTTCTGCGGATTTTTCAATAAGTTAGGAAGAAGTTTCTCGAATTCCGCTTCTCCCTTGCGGAGGGTAAGCAGAAACCTGTCCTCCTCCTTGGCCAGTTCATCGAGGATTACCGCTTCCCGCCTTTCCAGTTCCGGATAAACAGCTTTATAGATGCTTATTACAGCTTTTGCCGGTTCCTTGAGAAACTGCCCCTCGATGCCGAGCTTCCTGCCGTGCCGGATGGCCCTGCGTATAAGCCGGCGCAGAATGTATCCCTGCCCGAGGTTGGACGGCACTATGCCGTTTTCATCGCCCAGGATGAATACCGAGGCGCGCACATGGTCGGAAATGATGCGTACGGACATGTCGATTTGTTCATTTGAACCGTAGGACTTGCCGGATACCTGCTGAATTGCAGCTATTATGGGGCGGAACACCTCGATGTCGTACACGGATTTCTTGCCCTGGAGAATGGCGGCGGTGCGCTCGATGCCCATGCCAGTGTCCACGCAGCGCCGGTCCATCTTTTTGTAGGAACCGTCCGCCTGCTTGTTGTACTCCATAAAAACGTCGTTCCACACCTCGAAGTACTTGCCGCAGGAGCAGCCGGGTCTGCAGTCCGGACCGCAGGCTTTCCTGCCTGTGTCTATGAACATTTCCGTATCCGGTCCGCAGGGGCCGGTTTCTCCGGCCGGTCCCCACCAGTTGTCGCTGCGGGGCAGGAAGTAGATTCGTTCCTCAGGTATGCCCAGGGAACGCCAGACTCCGGCGGATTCGTCATCCTTTGGAATGTCCGCCTCCCCGGCGAACACTGTTACGCTTACAATATCCGGGCTGATTCCCAGCCACTCCGGGGAGGTGAGGAATTCATAACTCATGGTTATGGCTTCCTTCTTGAAATAGTCCCCCAGGGACCAGTTGCCGAGCATTTCGAAAAAGGTCAGGTGGCTGGGATCCCCCACAGCCTCGATATCACCGGTCCTTATGCATTTCTGGAAGTCCGTCAGGCGTTTGCCCGCGGGGTGGGGTTCCCCGAGGATAAAAGGCACCAAAGGGTGCATGCCCGCGGTCGTAAACAGAACGGTGGGGTCATTCTCCGGTATGAGGGAGCGCCCCGCGATTTCCTTGTGATTCCGTGAAAGAAAAAATTCTATATATTTTCTGCGTAAGTCGTTTGCTGTCATAGGGGAGTATAGTATGTAGGTATGTATTCCATGTCAAGCTCAATAAATCATAGACTTTTTATTGAAATTGAATTACTATATAGTGAGGAAAAGGGATTTATATGAAGTGCGAGCTGTGCAGCGACAACGACGCGATTATCCATATTCAGCAGATTATGGGTAATGACAAGATAGATTTTCACCTCTGCGAGGAATGTGCAAAAAAGAAAGGCATAACCAAGGGAGGCCAAAAACTCGAGCTTTCGCTGCCGGAACTTCTTACAGGGCTGGTTGATTTAAAAGATATCGTCGGCGGCCAGGGCGGGGAGAGTAAAACCTGCCCGAATTGCGGCATTTCGCGTGAGGAATTCAAAAAAACAGGAAAACTGGGCTGCGCCGGCTGCTATAATGCCTTTAACAAGGACATAGTCCGGATGCTCAGGAAGTTAAGCGGCGCTTCACGACACAAGGGAAAATACCCTTCGAGGCTTAAATCATATAAATCTTTTCTCATAGACAGGGAAATACTGAAACAGAAACTGGAAGACGCCGTAAAACGTGAAGACTACGAAGCAGCAGCTGCGATAAGGGACAGGATACTGAAACTTGAACAGGGAAGTCTGGAAAAGAGTGTTCCGGCCGGGGCGGCCCTCGAGAAGACACCGGGAGAAGATAATGCTGCAATTCACGACTCTTGAAGATGTTTCGGGCTGGTTCAAAGAAGCCGGGCCGGATTACGACACGGTATTTTCCTCTAGAGTAAGACTTTCCAGGAACCTCACGAACCATGTATTCCCGGGAACCCTGACAGCGGAAGAAGAGGAAAAGGTACAGGAAGAGATAAGCCGCGGCTTCTCCAAGCTGCCGGAGTGGAGGTTCGCATGCGCTTCCCTGAGTGAATTGAAACCTCTTGAGCGGCGGATGCTTTTCGAGAGAAACCTTATAAGCCAGGACTATTCCCTCAACGGCGGCAGAGCGTTCTTTTATGACAGGAAAACGAACATAACCGGAACGATAAACGAAGTGGATCACCTGCGGATGGCTGGAATTCACGGAGGGCTCTCCCTTAAAAAAACGTACAGGGAAGTCAATAGTCTCGATACAGCACTGGAGAAGGAATTGGACTTTGCCGTTTCCATGGATTGGGGGTATATTAATAGTGAGGTACCCAACATAGGCACGGGCTTGCGGGCGTCGGTAATGGTCCACCTGCCGGCTCTCATAGAAACGGATATTATTGAAAAAGCCTTCAAGTCTGTCATGCAGCTTGGGTTCAGCATAAAGGGGTTCCTCGGGAATGATGATGCCTTGAGCGAAGACGGAACCCTCAGCGCCCGTTCCCAGGCAGCTTCATCCCTGGGAAATATTTACCAGATTTCGAACCAGCTGGGTGCAGGTTTGAGCGAAGAAGAGATACTAGAAAAATTAGAGGTATTGGTGACAAAAATAGTAGAATCTGAACGAAAGGCCAGGCAGGAAATGGTGGAAAAGAGGGGCGTTGAACTGGAGGATTCCATTTTCAGGGCCTACGGCATTCTGACAAACTGCAGGACTATAGGTTCAAAGGAAGCCATAGAACTGCTTCTTTCCTTTCGTCTCGGTGTCGCCCTTGATTGGTTCAAGGTTCCCATGGAAACAGTTACCGCTTTATTGTTTTTGACGCAAAAATCTCATATTCAGCAGCTTATCGGAAGCAGTGATATTGCAACCGATACGAAACTTGTGGATTATACTAGGGCACAGTTCATTCAAAAAGCCCTAGGCAGTGCCGAACGTGCTGTTTCAAGCGGAGGATATTGATGTTTAAAGGTTTAACACAGCGTGCGCAGCGCATTTTGACTGTACTCGCCCAGGAAGAGGCAAAACGGTTTCATTCCGAACAGCTTCTGCCTGAGCATATCATACTTGCCATTCTCAAGGATGGTGAGGGACTTGGCTACAAGGTCCTGCAGCGGCTCAATATTGATCCGGTGGAACTGCAGATGGAAGTTGAAGCGAGCATCCCCAAGTCCGGGGGCGGACTCAAACTGGGCGACGTGCCCCCTTCGGCACGCGGAAAAAAAATACTCGAAGGTTCGGCGGAAGAAGCCAGGACCATGGGGCATGACTATATCGGTACGGAACATCTTCTTCTGGCAGCGGCCCAGGAACCGGGCTCCGTGGTGGCAAGATGGTTTTCCCGCTATAGTATCACCGTAACCACTATCCGCGAAGTGATACTGGAACTGAGCGGCATGAGCGGTAAACCCAAGTCCGGCCAGCCTCAGCAGCAGAAGTCGAAAATTACCGGTCCTGTTAAAAAATCGACCCCCACCCTGGATGAATTTTCGAGGGACCTGACCGCTTACGCCCGGGAAGGCAAGATAGACCCTGTCATAGGAAGGGAAAGGGAGATAAGCAGGGTTATCCAGATCCTGGCGCGAAGGACCAAAAACAATCCCGTGCTCATCGGGGAACCGGGAGTGGGGAAAACAGCCATTGTGGAAGGCCTTGCCCAGCGCATAGTGGACGGCAGCGCGCCCGAAGTCCTAATCGGGAAAAGGGTAATGACCCTCGATCTCGCCTCGCTTATAGCGGGAACCAAATACCGCGGCGAGTTTGAGGAGCGGCTGAAACGCGTCATGAAAGAGATACTCACCGTTAAAAACGTGGTGCTTTTCATAGACGAACTCCATACAATAATAGGGGCGGGAGGCGCGGAAGGCGCCATTGACGCCTCCAACATGCTGAAGCCCTCCCTGTCGAGAGGGGAACTTCAGTGCATAGGCGCTACCACCCTCAATGAATACAAGAAGTATGTTGAAAAAGACGCAGCCCTGGAAAGGCGCTTCCAGCCGATTTTTATAAGTCAGCCGACGGTTATAGAAACTAGGGAAATCCTCCGGGGCATCAAGGACCGGTATGAAGATTTTCACAATGTGACGTATACCGATGAAGCCATAGAAGGGGCGGTGAACCTTTCCTACCGTTACATCACCGAACGGTTTCTGCCGGACAAGGCGATCGATCTCATAGACGAGGCTGGGTCCCGCAAGCGGATACAGAACAGTGTCCGGCCGAGGGAGCTTGCCGATCTGGATAAACAGATCGACGAACTTACCAGCGAAAAAATTTCCCTCGTCCAGAGCCAGAATTATGAGAAAGCCGCGGCCGTCAGGGACACCGTGCGGCAGCTCAAATTCCGCGTGGAAGACATGAAGAAAAGCTGGGAAATATCCTTAAAGAACGAAAAAAACATTGTGTCCGTCGATGATATTCAGGAAGTTGTCTCGGATATCACCGGTATTCCCCTGTCCAGGCTGGTGCAGAGCGAAAATGACAAGCTGCTTCGTATAGAAGAAGAGCTCCACAAGGCCGTCATAAGCCAGAATGAGGCGATTGCCGCGGTGGCTTCCGCAATACGGCGGTCCAGAACCGGTTTAAGTTCGCCGAAGCGCCCCTTGGGTTCCTTCATTTTTCTCGGACCCACGGGCGTGGGTAAAACCCTGCTCGCTAAAACCCTTGCCGTGTATATGTTCGGCAACGAAGATTCCCTCGTCAGGATAGATATGTCTGACTTCATGGAAAAGCACAACGTTTCAAGGCTCGTAGGAGCTCCTCCGGGATACATCGGTTATGAAGAGGGAGGCCTCCTCACCGAGAAAATACGGCGCAGGCCTTACAGCGTTATCCTGCTGGATGAAATCGAGAAAGCCCATCCGGACGTGTTCAACCTGCTCCTTCAGATACTGGAGGAAGGCGAGCTGCAGGACAACCTGGGGCACAAGGTATCCTTCAGGAACACGGTATTCATCATGACCTCCAACGCCGGGGCAAGGGAAATTACGAGGGATTCCTCCCTCGGGTTCCAGTCCAACGGCGGCAAGATGACCTACAGCGAGATAAAAAGTTCCGCCATGAATGAGCTGAAAAGACTGTTCCGGCCGGAGTTCATCAACAGGGTGGACGAAATCGTCGTGTTCAAAAGCCTCGAGAGGAATGAACTCTACGCGATTCTCGACATCATGCTCGGGGAAGTGTCCGAAAGACTCTTCGACCAGGACATGCGCATCAATGTGACGAAAAAGGCCAAGGATTACCTCATAGACAAGGGTTACGATGTAAAATTCGGCGCCAGGCCTTTACGGCGCATTATCCAGAAAGAGATTGAAGATCAGCTTTCCATGGAAATTCTCAAAGGCAGGTTCCAGCCCGGGGAGGCTATAACCATTTCTGCAAGCGGTGACAAAATCGTGTTTAAAAAAACCGAAACCAAGGTCCGCCAGGTGGAAATGGCGGGGGCCGTTACCTGATATAGCATGAATCTCGAAGCATTTATTCTCGGCTGCGGTGGTATGATGCCTCTGCCAGGACGGCATCTCACCTCGGTACTGCTGCGCAGAGAGGGAGAACTCTTCCTCTTCGATTGCGGCGAAGGCACCCAGGTTTCCCTGAAAAAACTTAACCTGCGCTGGAAAAAGATTTCGGTTATCTTTGTGTCCCACACGCACGCAGATCACATTACCGGCCTGCCCGGCATACTCATGCTTTCATCCCAGGTCGAAAGAAACGAACCCCTCTACATCATAGGTCCCCCGCGGATAAAGGATTACATCGAGACGAGCTGCGAAGTGCTGGACATGTACATTAACTACGAAATAGTGATCAAGGAAGTTACGGAGCCGGGTATCGTGTTTGCCGGTGAAGATTTCCGGGTCAAGGCTTTCTTCCTGAAACACAGAAAACCCGTTCTGGGCTACTCCCTGGAAGAGGACATACGGCCGGGCACCTTTTTCCCGGACAAGGCGGTCCAGGCGGGTGTTCCCAAGGGGCCGCTGTGGTCCAGGCTGCAGGCAGGAGAAAGCGTCGAACTGGCTGCCGGAAGTCCGGCTGACGGGGAAAAGCGGGTTGTTCAGCCGGGTGAGGTGATGGGCCCCCCCAGGAAAGGCCGGAAGTTCAGCTTTGTAACTGATTCGCTCTATTTTCCCGAAATCGCTCCTCACGTAGAAAATTCGGACCTCTTTATCTGCGAAGGCATGTTCGGCGAGGATTTGTCGGAAAGCGCCTTTGAAAAACGCCATATGACCGCGGCCCAGGCGGCCCAGATAGCGAAAGGCGCCGGCGGTGTTAAAAAGATGGGCCTCATCCATTACAGCCCGCGGTACACGGACCGTGAACTGAAACATCTTCTCGCTGAAGCGAAACGTATTTTCCCGGCCACCTTCCTTACCCGCGACGGCATGACCCTCGAGATACCCCACGAAGATTGATTCATTGTCATTTTCATGATAAAAACATCTCAGTTTGTTATTGGAGGGATGCTATGCCGCTCGGAGGTGAAGTGTTTGCCAGAAAGGCAAGTGGTCTTACCAGGGAAGCAGGGCTGCTTGACACAACCTACTTCGGGATTATGAACAACGCCGTCCCGGTTTCGATCTGGCTTACCATGGCGGGGTTTGCGTGGCTGCCCGGCGCCAATCTTACCATAGCGTCGGTATTGACGCTGGTGCTGGCTGTCTGCGGGTTCGCCCTGGTCTGGGGAATACTGGGGGGCTCCATGCCGAGAAGCGGCGGGAGTTACGTGTACAACTCCAGGATTATCCACCCGGTCATCGGCCTGGGGGTAAGTTTTACCAATGCCGGTTTTGTCATGCTGGCATGGATCTGGGTCCTCGCTCCCTGGGTGGGGGAAGTAGGGTTGCCCATCATGGCGGGGTGCCTCGGCATCGATCCCGCCAGGGTTGAATGGTTTACCTCCGGCTGGGGGCTCTACCTCGTTTCCTCCATTGTCAACATCGCGGCGTTTTTCGTGGTGTTAAGCGGCATGAAGACCTACTTCAAAATTCAGAAAGTTTTCGTTACCTGGTCGCTGGTGGGGGCCGTAATTGCCGGCATTATCCTTACCGCCACGACCCACGACAAATTCGTTGCCATATGGGATAAATATGCGCTTCAGTTCGGTTCCCTGGACTTCAATGCCACCGTGGCGGCGGCCGGGGAGGCCATGGGCGGAATCCCTAAGACCTGGAACTGGCGATCCACCCTGGGACTCATGCTTCCCATAAGCTGGATAGCCGTGTACGGGTACATCATCACCTTCATAGGCGGGGAGGTTAAGAGTCCGAGGAAAAACATATTCATCGCCCAGGTCCTCAATGCCGTTGTGTCCATAGCCTTTCTTCTCTGGGTGGGTTCGGCCTTTTTCCGCGCCCTGGGGTGGGAAGGCGTGCATGCCGTGAGCTGGATTGGAGAGGAGGGCCTTGCGGGCTACACCTTTCCCTTTGAGGCGACCTACATCAATTTCGCCTCCATGATTGTCGGTTTCAACAAGGTTCTCGGCTTTATCATGGCCGGTTCCTTTATCGTGGCGGATTTTCTCTGGATAAGCTTTTCCTACATAGCCTGGAGCAGGGCGGCCTTTTCCTGGGGAATGGACAGGCTCGGTCCCCGCTGGTTTACCGATATTTCGCCCCGGTTCAACCAGCCCGTAAAACTGATGCTGGTCATGCTCGTCCTTTCGCAGGCGGCGCTTACCCAGTACGCCATGAACCCGGAATACCTGGGCTCGATCTCGGTGGAAGTGCTTCAGCTCATTTCCGTATTCGGTGTTACCGCCATATCCTGCATGATTTTTCCCTTTACCAGGAAAACGAAGCACATCTGGGAAGCCTCGCCG
>SPDA01000264.1 GCA_004525155.1 Spirochaetales bacterium | reverse complement strand
GAGTGTCTTAAGGCAGAGAGGGAGTTTAACCGTCTGGCAGGAAGCTCCGAGGAACTGTGTGATGTACCCGAATTCATGCGTACCGAGAAACTGCCGCCGCACAACAGCGTATTCGATATACCGAAAGCGGAAATGGAGAGGATCTGGGACGTGCAATTACCGGAGGATGTGTTTTGAACGAAGAAAACGAAAAGAATGTGCTGGGCGAGCAGGTCTGTCTTATTACAGGCGCATCACGCGGGATCGGGGAAGCCATTGCCCGCCGTTTCTATAAAGCCGGTGCCCGATTGGTGCTTCTGGATATAACCATCGGAGGCGCGGAGAAGGTCGCCCGCAGCCTGGATCCTTCAGGTGACAGGACATTTTGCCTGCAGGCGGATGTGACTGTCGAACAGGAGGTCCAGGCAGCCGTTGAGAAGGCAGCCGGGCGCTTCGGCAGGATCGACGTCGCCGTGAATGTCGCCGGCATTATCCGGCACCTGCCTATCGAAAAGATGAGTCTGGAAGATTTCGACATTGTCGTGCGTGTCAATCTCACGGGAACCTTTATCGTCTGCAAGGCGGTGGTGCCCTTCATGAAAAAGCAGGGCAGAGGAAAAATAGTGAATATTGCTTCTTTGGGAGGACGCACCGGACGGCCGGGAGTCGGTGTCAATTACGCTGCTGCGAAAGCCGGCGTTATCGGTCTTTCCCAGACGCTGGCGCGCGAGGCGGGGCCGGCGGGCATCTATGTGAACGCCATCGCTCCCGGTCCGATTCTCACGGAATTAACCAAGCAGGCGGGGCCGGAGGTTTTCGCAAAATGGAATGCCGGAAGAGCTGTGGCCAAGGACGGGGTACCGGAAGATGTGGCGGAAGCCGCACTGTTCCTCGCTTCGCCCCAGTCCGACTGGATCACGGGAGTTACTCTGGACATCAACGGTGGAATATTAATCCGCTAGATCAATTTTAAGGAGAAGAGCATGGCTTCTGTAAAAGCGGTTCATATTAAGGACATAAAAGGAGAAAAGCGGGACCCGCCCCGCACTTCCTGGGTACTGGTATCGGAAAAAACAGTGGGCGCGAAAAATCTTGCCGTTGGAATTAATGAGACCGCGCCGGGGAGCATGGTGCCGGAACATGAACATGGCGCCGAGGAAGAGGTGATGCTCTTTCTTTCAGGGAGAGGAAAATTCGTCACCGAAGATCAGGAAATCCCTCTGGAGCCGGGTGTGTGCGTTTACAACCCGCCCGGAGGCAAACATAAAATCATGAATACCGGAGACGAGGTATTGAGATTCGTCTGGATCTACTCGCCCCAGCTTGCGAGTCACCGCAAGGAAAAAGCATAGGCAGCATGAGGAGTTAATATATGGGAAAATGGAAATTGCCGCCGGAGGGCGGGCACATGGACAAACGGTCGGGGATATACTTTCAGACCATGACGAAAAAGGACGCCGAGGAACGGTTGAAAAAGAATGATATTCTGATCGTTCCTGTTGGTTCCACCGAAAACCACGGCGCGGCGGGCCCGTTCGGCGAGGATACCTTCGTGGTCACCCGCATGGCGGAAGAAGTGGCGAAGGCAACGGGATGTACTGTGGCGGAGCCTTTGCATTACGGCTCCCACCCCTTCCATCATCTGGGCCAGCCGGGAACGGTCATTATTCCGGACAACGTATTTTCCGACCACATACGCGCCGTGATAGCCGGGTTCTGGAATACCGGTTTCCGGAAGCAGATCTGGATAAGCCTTCATGGTCAGGAATATATTATTCCTTCGGCATTGCAGGAGTTCGGCAAACGGTATCAGGTTCCGGCCATGCTCTTCTTCGTCGATGTTCCCCGGGTCATGGGGCAGACGCTTATGGACAAGGCCCACGGCGGTCCTTACGACAATCCCTTTCAGCACGCATGCGAAGCGGAGCAGTCCATTTCCCTGGCATTGTTCCCCGAGCTCTGCCGGCAGGAGGATGCCGAAGACACGGAGGTGAGAGGTTATCTTCCGCCGGGCCACATCGACCGGGGCGGTGATATATACGGATACCCTATACCCGGTCATTGTCATGTGGGTGCCGGCGGAATCGAATGTGTCATGTATCCGCAGGGCGTGCTGGGTAAGGCCAGCAAGGCGGACCCGTCAAAAGCAGTGCCTTCCATCGAGAAAACAATGGATTACCTGGTCAAGCTCCACGACGATATTCTATCCCGGTTTCCCGCCGGAAAACTGCCGCCGGCCGGAGAAATGAGTCAGCGCGATCCGAAGCTGATGGAGGACATTCTGAAAGGGCCGCTCAAGGGAGGGAAGCACCTCTACACGCTGGCCTTCCCGCCGTGATCCGGGGGTGAGTGAGTTACTGAATTTGTACCGGATCGGATTTAGAAGGGACTAATAGATGCGATTGTCAGCGGTTGATCGGTTATTGGAGTATTTCGAAGAGAACATAGATCTCGAACACATCAGGAAAATCGAGAAGCTGAATTACGAGGCTCTCAATTATGGTGAGGTGCCGTTTCTGCCGCTGACTATCCGGACGGCCGCCGATGGTTTCGAGCGCTTCCCCCTGGAAGACGCATTCGATAATCCGGAGAAGATGCTTTACAACGAACTCCTTTCCAGCACCTTCCACTCCTCCTACAACAGCGTGCGCACGAAAGATCACTGCGCCCTGCAGATCCGCAGCAACCACGGAATCGGGATCATCGCCTCCCTGTTCGGGTGTAAATCATCGGTATTCAACAATGAGATGCCCTGGGTAAGCCATATTTCCCTTGATGATGCGAAAAAAGCCTTTGCCGGAGGGGTTCCGGATTTAAACCAGGCTCTCGGGAAAAAAGTCGTTGATACCTGCAGCTTCTATCACGAGAGGCTTAAAAGTTATCCCCGCACATACCAGGCGGTCCACATCACCCAACCGGATATGCAGGGACCCTTCGATATCTTTCATCTGATCCTCGGTAACGATTGCTTTCTGCTTGTCCACGACGATCCGCAGTTCTGCAGGGAAGCGCTGGAAGTAATAACCGAAACCTACATCCGCTTCCGGGAGTTCGTCAATCCGCTGCTGACTGACAACTATAACGGCGATGCAGTCTTCGTTCACGGGTTCCTCTGCGGCGGCAAGGTCATACTGAAAAACGATACGGCGGCCATAAATTTGTCTGAGACTATGTATCACGATTTTGAAACCGTTTGGGACGAACGCGTTTATGAGCATTTTGCCGGCTGCGGGGGCGGCGCGCTTCATTACTGCGGGCCGGAACGGGACTGGCATTACCGTGAGATGAGCGACAAAAATCTGCGCGCCATTAATTTCGGAAATCCGGAAATGCACTCTCTGGAAAAGGCCTATAACTTCTGGCGGCTTAACAACACGGCGATTGTCGGCTGGGGAGTGAATGAGGGTCCAGATCACCTGGAAAAGGTCTACAGCCTGGGTATCAGCACCGGCATGCAGCTCATGGCAGTTGCCGGGAGCGCAGGACAGGGAAAAGAAATCGTGAAACGTCACGAACAGCGAATGGCGGAGGGCCGGTGACCATGAGGCGTTCGGCTGAATTCGGGAGGTATTGGTAGATGTCAAAAACCAGTAATCGTGTGCGGCTGGCATCGATAGGCGCAGGAATGATAGGACACGTACACGCGGGGATTGCCTCGCGCATGGAGGAATGCGAGTACGTGGCCTTGTGCGACGCGGATGCGTCCAAGGCGGACATGGCGCGGGAACTCGGCGTAAAGTACTACAGTGATTTCAGGGTGATGATTGAAAAGGAGCGCCTCGACGGCGTCATCATTTCCCTGCCCAACGAGATGCACGAGCCGGTTGGTTCCGCATGCGCGGAGAAAGGTCTCCATATCATGATGGAGAAACCAATTGCCCCCACCATAGATGCGGCTGAAAAGCTTGTCCGCAGCGCACGAGCGAACAAAGTAAACCTTCTTGTAGCCCACCACAGGCGCTTCAATCCCATGGTCACGGCAACGCGGGAGCTTATCCGGAATGGCGAATTAGGCGACATGGTAGGTATCTCGGTATTATGGTCCATGTATAAACCGGATGAGTACTTCGTTGCGGGCGAGTGGAGAAAAAAAAAGGGCGGCGGTCCTATTCTCATCAACACCATTCATGAGGTGGACAATTTACGGTACATGTACGGCGAAATCGAACGTGTATATGCCGAAACAAGCAGCAGGACCCGCAAGTTCGAGGTGGAAGACACCGTGAGCATTACCGTAAGGTTCGAAGACGGGGTGCTCGCGAGCGTGCTGATGTCCGATGCCGCGCCCTCCCTGTGGGGCTACGAAGCCGTGATGGGCGAGAATAAATTCTTCTATCACACGCAAGGTGACATATATCACTTTTTGGGCAGAAAAGCGTCTTTGACTTTTCCGGGAATGGTGAAGGTCTACTATGCCGATCAATCGAGAACGGGCTGGCAATACCCTTTGACCACTGAAAGCCTAGATATTAAAAGCGGCGATCCCTACCCGTATCAGCTGTCTAATTTTTGCAAAGTCATTCGGGGAGAAGAAACTCCGAGGACCAGCGG
>SPDA01000082.1 GCA_004525155.1 Spirochaetales bacterium | reverse complement strand
GAAAGCCCTGTGTGTCCAGGCCGCCGTGAAACGTAATGCGCGGTCCGTAGCGCTGCTTCACGTGTTCTGCGCTCACCTCCATTGCCCGCAATTGCAGCGGATCGACGATATCCACCCCGATATCGATAAAATCGTCGTACACAGGTTCCACCGCGCCGCAGGAATGATAGAAGATCTTGAGGCCGTAAGATTTGACGATTTCCGCCAGCCGCCGCTCCCAGGGTTTGACGAAACGCCGGTAGAGTTCCGGCGCTACAAGCATTGCCCGCTGTGTACCCAGGTCATTGAAAAAACCCGCGCCGTCGAGACAGCCGCCGGCAGCTTTAAGGATCATGTGCGTTCTTTGCTCGAAAAACAATGCCATCTTTTCGAGCATGAACCCTGCCAGTTCCGGCTCCAGCAGCAGATCGGCCAGAAACTGCTCCATTCCGCGGAATGCCCAGCAGCGGTCGAAGACACTCTCCACCTCGACCATATACCACAGCCGGCGCCCCTTGTCAAACTCCCGGACCATGGCAGGCAGGGGGGAAAAATCGAAGATTCGCCGGGGATCGGGCCACTCAAAGTTACGCACCTCATGGGGAGACGCATCCTTTAACGGATTATGGCAGATGTCTATGTAGGAGCCGCCGTCGTAGCTGACTCTGGTGCGGCGAACCTGCCAGAAGTCCTCCTGGGTGCCGTCAGGCATGACGCGGTCCTTCCAGCCGAAACCGGTGTAGGGACCATAACCGCCCTCGGTCATGATGCTGCCCAGGTCGCGGATGTCCGAAAGCGCCCACTCCCGCACGGCTTCGTCGCTGTCCATCCCGCGGGCCTGCCGGATCCTGCTGTAAACCTCCGGTTCCGCCCGGAACTGGGTCGGCACCCGGTCCAGGGGGGTGCGTTCGATGGCGGCGTTGACCCTTTCCTTCGGCGAGAAGTTCATAGCCGGCTTTGTCATTTTTGCGCACGTACAGGTTCGGCGATGAGCACCCGAATTCCCTGCTCTTCGAGGCTCTGGAGATGTTCGGGCAGGATACCGCTGTCCGTGATAACCGTGTTTACCTGGTCAAGCCGCAGAAACATTACCAGTACGTCACGATTGAATTTTGAGCTGTCGGCCAGCACGATTACCTCCCGGGCGTTGGCGGCGACACACTTCTTCACGGGGACCTCGTCTATGTTGGACTGGGTAAGACCCTCTTCGAGGTTGATGCCGACGGTGCCGAGAAATGCCTTGGTGAACCGGAACTGCCGTACAACTTCCTCGGCAATGGGGCCGATCACGGAATGGGAGGAGGCGTGGACCTTCCCGCCGAGGAGGATGACCTCGATGTTGCTCCGGTTCTCCAGATACTGAAGCACGATCGTCGAGTTTGTTACCACCGTGATGCGGCGGGTATTGTCAATGACGGCAGCGAGATAGGCCGCTGTTGTTCCGGCATCGATAAATACCGATTCCCCCGGCTGTATCAGGGTCCAGGCCAGCCGTCCGATGGCCTCCTTTTCAGCCCGCCGCGCCGATTCGCGGACCCGGTAATCCACTTCGATCATCTCCTGACCGGCGAAAGCGCCGCCGTGTGTCCTCTTGATAAGTTCTTTCTGTTCCAGCTTGTCCAGATAACGGCGTACCGTCATTTCGGAAACCTTCAGGTCTTCCGCCAGCTCGGAAACGCTGCGGTAGCCTTTTCGGGAGAGAATTTCCAGAACAATATCGAGACGATCCTTCATTGGGCTTCTTTCACCACCACACGTTTGTAAGAGGTTTTTTTATCATCAGGGGCCGCAGGTATTCGATGGCCTTTTCCGCCCCGTCCTCGGGCGACATAACCGGGTCCTCATGCTCGAAGGACATCACGTAGTCGTACCCGCACGAGACCAGAGCCGTGATTATCCGCCGCCAGTCGACCTGTCCCCACCCCGGCACCCGGAAGCGGAATCCGCGATCGCGCCGCATCCATCCGCCTGTAGGGATGACGCCGGACCGCCGCACCTCGTCCTCCTGCAGCTCGCCGTCCTTGGCATGACAGTGGAAGATCCGGTCGGCAAAGGTTTTTATAAATATCACCGGATCGATCAGCTGCCACACGAGGTGCGAGGGATCGAAGTTGAAACCGAACTCAGGCCGGTTGTCCAGGGCTGCCAGAGCCTGCTCTGCCGTCTCTATATTGTAGGCGATCCCGGTAGGATGAACCTCCAGGCCCCACTTGACTCCGCACTTTTTGAATTCATCCAGAATGATGTTCCAGCGCTCCGCAAAGAGGGCCATGCCCTCCTCGTAGAGCTTCTCGTTGGCCGGAGGAAAGATATACCATTTGTCCCACACGTGGGACCCGATAAGTCCGTTGACGACCGGCACCCCGAGTTCCGCTGCTGCCCGGGCGCTTTTCTTGCACTGCTCGATGGCGAAAGCCACCTTCTGCTCGGGGGTCATGCCGGGGGCCCAGGCGTCGGTGCTGACGTCGTGAGGCCCCATGGACAGCTGGCCGGCTATGCTGTGGTTTATCGCCGATATTACAAGCCCGTGGTCTTCCAGCATCCGTTTTACCTGCTTTCCTTTACCAGCAAGAACATCCTCCAGGTCGAGGTGGCTATTACCGGCCCATATCGGCAGTTCCACCGCCTCATAACCCAGTCCGGACACGTATTTCGCAACCTTCTCCAGAGGCCAATCCCCGAAGAGCCCTGTAAATATTCCTATCTTCATTCCGCCCTCCTCTTGGTGTAAGCCACTACAATAATAAACAGCAGGCTTCCGTACACGATCTGCCTCACAGCCTCCGTGGTCTGAAGCGCCACCAGGATGCTCGAAAGGGTGATGAGCAGTATGCAGCCGATTGCGGCCCCCACATAGCTGCCGCTGCCTCCGGACAGGGAGATGCCGCCCACGGCTACCGCAGCTATCGAAGACATCAGGTAGGGAGCTCCCAGGTTCAAATACGGAGTCCCGGTGTAGCCCAGGACGAGAAAGCCGGCAAACCCTGTTATGGCGCTGCAGATACCGTACACGAACATCCGGAACCGTTTCACGTTGATGCCGGAGAGTTCCGCCGTGATGCTGTTTGACCCAACTCCGAACAGCACGGAACCCCACCGTTTACGGAACAGCAGGAAGGTTGCGGCCGCGATGATGATGACCCAGAGCATTACAACGTAGGGAATACCTACAATACGGCCGTTGCCCAGAGACTCTAAAAGCGGCGGAGCGTTTCCGGAAGGGTACCCTCCCGTATAGATAAGCGACAGCCCCTCGACCACGCTGGCCATGGCCAGCGTCATGATAAGGGGCGGAATGCCGATGTAGGATACGCCGAAGCCGTTGACAAGTCCAATAACAAATCCCGCGCCTATGGCACCCGCCAGGGCCGCAGGGATGTTGCCGTTTTTTCCATTAAGCAGGGAGGAGGCGATTACGACCCCCAGGGAGAGCACCGAGCCCACCGAAAGGTCGATCCCTTCCCCGCCGGCCATGACAACAAGACTTTGACCGAGAGCGACGATCCCCAAAAACACCGCCAGACGCAGCATGCTCATCACATGCCCGAAGCTTAAAAATCCCGGGGAAATGATTTCGCCGAACACGAAGAGGACGATGACCGCAGCCGCGGCAATGGTGAGCTTGTTTGAGACAAGCGCCTTCAGATTGGCAGGCAGAGGGCGCGACGGATATTGGTTATTCATGATGGTCCTCCCTCACTGTCGCGAAATCTCGCGCCGCAGGCGCGGTACAGCCCCGATGAGCAGGGCAACGATGATGATCACCCCCTTCATGAACTCCTGGTAGAAGGAGGTGATGCTGGCAAAGTAGATGATGTTGATGAGAAGCCCCAGGATGATGCCTCCTATGGCCGCGCCAACGAAGTTTCCCTTGCCGCCGGAAAAAGCGATGCCGCCGATGACTGCTGCCGCGACCGAGTTCAGGGTGAAGCCCTGGCCGCTGCGGGCGTCGCCGGTGGCAGTCTGTCCCACCACGCAGAGGGCTGCCATGGCCACGAAAACGCCGCTTATCATAAATGCGAAAATCTTGGTCAGAGGGACGTTGATGCCGCTCGCCCGTGCCGCCTTTTCGTTGCCGCCTACCGCGTATAGGTGCCGGAAAGCGGGTAGTCTGCCCAAAAACAGACAGAACAGCCCGGCGACAATGAGTATCACGACCGTCACGGGAAGCCAGCCTCCGATGGAGGTGGTGTAGAGCCCGTAATAAGTCTCGGGAATATAGCCGCCTGGGTGAGGCATGAGCAGCAGGGCCGCCCCGAACCAGATTGTCGAGGTGGCGAAGGTCATGATGAGCGGCGGCGGTCCAATAACGCCGATGAAAAAGCCGTTGAACACAGACAGGAACACCGCAACTCCTATCCCCAATAGGACAACGAGCAGGATTGACCCGATCGAATCTTTCATGAGCGAGGCCATCACAGCCGTAACCAGCGAAATGCCCGCCCCGATAGACAGGTCTACCGCCCCCACCAGAATAACCGAAGCCTGGGCCAGACTCACGAGAATCAGGGGCGTGAAGGTCAGGAAGTTGATGCGGAAGACCTGGTAGGAAAAGAAGTTCGGCTGAAGGATTGCGTTGACCGCAACCAGCAGGACCAGCATAAGGAAGCTAGGGAAGGAGGAGTTCTGCAGGAGCCCTCTTATAAATCTTCTGTTAATCATAAAACTCTCCCCGCTTCAGCCGCTTCCCCGGCATGCTCGACATTGAGCGATGATACAACGATCTTCTCTTCAGAGATATCGTCTCCGCAGATCTCCTTGACTATTTTCCCTTCAAACACGATAAGGACCCTGTCGCAGTTGTTGATAAGCTCCTCATTATCGCTGGCATACAGCAGGACAGAGGCTCCCTGCGCGGTAAGCGCCGAAATAATTTCGTAGATGTTTTCCCGGGTGCCGACATCTACCCCCTTGGTCGGATCATTGAGCAGGAGAACCGAAGGGTTCAGGGTAAGCCATTTTCCGACGACTACCTTCTGCTGATTGCCTCCGGAAAGCTGGGAGACATTCAGCCGCAGGTTCGGCGGCACGAGTGATACCTTGTCGACGGCCTCTGCAGCGAGCTTCTGATATCCGCCCATGGGCAGGAAGAAAGAACCGCGGTGCATGGAAATCTTGGGATACAGAAGGTTGCTCTGAACCGAATGCTGCAGGAACAAACCCTCTTTCTGCCGGTCTCCCGGGATCAGGACGATGCCGCGGCGGATTGCCTGCCGCGTGTTGCGCAGGGCAAGGGGAGTACCGTCTATAAGAATTTGACCCGAGTAACCGTGCATGTACCCGGCGAGGATCATCAGGATTTCTTCCTGTCCCTGCCGCTGCAGACCTCCCAGCCCGAGAATCTCTCCTCTGCGGAGGGTCAGATTGATATCGGCAAGTCTCCCCCCGGCCAGGGACAGGCCCCTTATCTCCAGAGCCGGAGCGCCGGTGTTGAGGGCGGTGATCTCCGATTCGCGCCCGGCCGCGTCTCTGCCGGCCCTGGCCTTCACCTTGCGTCCGGTAATCAGAGGCACAATCAGGTTTTCGTCCCGCTCCTGGACCGAGAAGTCCAGTTCGCCCACCGTTTCCCCGTTGCGGAAGGCGACCAGGCGGTCGCAGATTTTAGCCACTTCCCAAATCCGGTGCGAAATGAAAACGATCGAAACTCCCTTTGCCTTAAGTTCGACAACCGCCTTGAACAGCGCCTCCACCTGGTGGAAATCGAGAGAGGCGGTCGGTTCGTCGAGGATAAGGATGCGGGGATCCTTCGCCAGGGCTTTGGCGATTTCGATAAGCTGCTTCTCGTCGGGCGACACGTTGCGCACCCGCTCATGGGGGGAGAGGTTTACCCCGATGACAGCCAGGGCCTTCCGGGCCTGCTCGACAGCCGTGCGGTTGTCCAGAAGACCAAGGGCGCCGCCGGGCTCCCGGCCGAGGGCGATATTCTCCCAGATTGTCATCTCGGGAACAAGGCTCAAGTTCTGGTGAACCATTGCCATCCGGTACTGTTCGGCATCGAGATGACTTTTAAGATTCACCGGCTTTTCATAGAGCAGGAGTTCGCCTCCGTCGGGCCTCAGCAGCCCGCTAATAACCCGGGCAAAGGTTGTTTTGCCTGATCCGTTGGCCCCCACGAGGCCGCAGACCTCGCCCTCCCGCAGTATGAAATTGGCGTCGCTCAAGGCCTTGACTCCGACAAAGTACTTTCTGATGTGTTTCGCTTCGAGCACTGTCATGCCCATGGGCCCTCCCCTTTTAAAAAGAGGAGACGACGCAGCCCGCCGTCCCCTCCATAATTAATCGGTTCCTAAAGTCCTTACTTGAAAAGCGCGTCTATCTGCGCATCGGTGTACCAGGTATTGACGTAGTAGGAATCGGCCCAGTCCTTGTACTCGTTGTAGATCTGGTCGATGTTGCTGCCGTCCACGCTGAGAACAGGGCGGGTCCAGACCGTATTCGGCGAGGCGAAGGACTCTGCCTTGAGCTGTTTGCCCTGCAGGAGACGAATGCCGATACCGAGGCTCGTGCAAACGGCGCCCGGGGAATTCTCGATGCCGACAGTATTGAAGCCGCTGGCATCTTTCATTTTCTTCCATTCTTTTATAAAAGCGACCTGGGTCTCACCCGTTATCGGGGGCGCTTTCCGTCCGGCGGCTTCGAAAGCCCTGTAGATACCGAGGGTCATGCCGTCCTGAGTAAGCACGCCGTCGATGCTGGGAAAGGACCCGAGCAAGTCGGTCATTACCTGCTGTGCTGCAGCCTGGTCCCAGTTGCCGTTTGCCTTGGCCAGCAGTTTGATGTCCGGGTACTTGGCCAGAACATCCATTGCCGCCTTGTCACGGGCGATGTTACCGGGCTGATCGGCGATACCGCTGATGTACACAATGTTGCCCTTGCCGTTAAGCTGCTTGCACAGCCATTCGGTCACGGGGCCCTGCCACCATTCCTGGTTCATGTACACATTCAGAACTCCGGCGGGAACCGTTACAGGCTGATCATAGACAATAACGGTGATTTTGGCGTCAACAGCTTCCTTCAGAACAGGGTTCAAGGCAGTCGCTGAATTGGGGTTCACCAGCAGAAGGTCGACCTTGCTTGCGATAAGATTCCTTATCTGGGCAATCTGGGTGTTCACATCGGGACCGGCATTCTGCACGATAAGTTTGCTTACCAAGCCTCTCTCTTTGTAGATGTCGAACTGCTTCTGCAGACTTTCCAGCATCTGAACACGCCAGCTGTGCGTGAACGGCCCGTTGCTCAAGCCTACCACAAATCCCTTCTGAGCAGGTGCGGCTTCACCTGTCCCGCTCGCAAAGGCGGCCACGGTGAACAGCAGGCAGAACAGCACAAGCAGTCCGCCTCTTACCAACGCTTTCATTT
>SPDA01000366.1 GCA_004525155.1 Spirochaetales bacterium | reverse complement strand
GAAAGCTGAGCCAGGCGCCTGTCGGAAAGACCGCAGCGTTTCGCTTCCAGAAGAAGACCATTAAGGCCCTGTTTCTGAATTCTGTTTTCAAGGTTTATCTGTTCCTGAAGCTGGTAGAGAAACCACGTATCATATTTGGTTTTTGCTGCTATCTCCGGCAGGGCCGCTTCGCCCCGCTGTTTAAGAAGGGTAAAAGCAGCAAACAGCCGGCGTACATGCTGGGTCGATATTATGTCTTCCAATTCCCGTTCCGGCAGTGCCAGTTCTTCGAGACCGTCATATCCGTTCTCGGCCGAGCGTATTGCCTTGTTAAGCGCCTCCGTAAAGGTGCGTCCCAGGGCAAGCGATTCGCCTACCGATTTCATCTGCGTCCCAAGTTCCATGTAGCCTCTCGGAAATTTCTCGACCTCGAACCTGGGCACTTTTACGGCACAGTAATCGAGCACCGGCTCGAAGCAGGATACCGACTTACCCGTGATATCGTTGATTATCTCGTCCAGGGTAAATCCCACAGCCAGTTTTGCGGAGCATCGGGCAATGGGAAAGCCCGTGGCCTTACTGGCTAAAGCGGAGGAGCGGGAAACACGCGGATTCATCTCAATAAGCAGCATCCTGCCCGTTTCCGGATGCATGGCAAACTGCACGTTGGAACCTCCGCAGTCTATGCCTACCGCCCTCAAGACTTCGAGGGAAGCCGTCCGCATGCGCTGATATTCGGCATCGGACAGGGTCTGTATGGGCGCCACGGTTATGCTGTCTCCCGTATGCACTCCCATGCTGTCGATATTTTCAATGGAACATATAACGACGGCGTTGTCCGCCTTGTCCCGCATTACCTCCAGTTCGAACTCCTTCCACCCGAGAAGTGATTCTTCGACCAGGGCCTCGTGTATGGGGCTCTCACTCAAGGCCTTTTCCACGAAGGAGCCGAGCTGGGCCTGGGTGCAGGCTATGTTTCCGCCCTGACCTCCAAGCGTAAAACTCGGCCGGATGACAAGGGGAAGGCCTACTTCCCTTTCAAAATTTTTCGCGTCCCGCACGTCATTAACCACAACGGATCTGGGGCTTTCGAGACCGATGGTTTCCGCAGTCGCCTTGAAGAGTCCCCGGTTCTCCGCTATGCGTATCGAGTCTACGGACGCGCCTATAACCTCCACGGAGTACCGTTTGAGAATGCCGGCTTCATCCAGCTTTAACGTGGCGTTAAGGGCTGTCTGGCCTCCCATGGTGGGCAGAAGGGCGTCGGGTTTCTCTATTCTGATTATTTCCTCGAGAAAGGGCAGCTGAATCGGTTCCATGTAGATTTTATCCGCAATACCCGGGGTGGTCATCACAGTGGCGGGATTCGGATTTACGAGGATAACCTCATACCCTTCTTCCTTGAGGGCCTTTACAGCCTGGGTACCTGAATAATCGAATTCACAGGCCTGTCCGATGACAATTGCGCCGGAACCGATTATCATTATTTTTCGTATATCCTTGCGTGCGGGCACGCTCTACCTCCGTTTACTCAGGCTATGCATGCCAGTAATTCGTCGAAAATCCATAAACTGTCATAGGGGCCGGGAGCAGCCTCAGGATGAAACTGCACGCATCTGACAGGCAGGTCTGCATGCATTAAACCTTCAACTGTCCGGTCGTTGGCGTTCCGGAACCAAATGCGCACATCACCGGGAAGGGACGATTCCTCCACTGAAAAACCGTGGTTCTGGGAGGTCACAAAAACTTTTTTGGTAAATTCATCCCGTACCGGATGATTGGCGCCGTGATGGCCGAATTTCATCTTGAAAGTGTTGGCTCCCAGGGCGAGGCATATGAGCTGATGCCCGAGGCAGATGCCCAGTACCGGCAGCCTGCCGATGAGATCCTTGATTACGCCGATAAGAAAATCGAGAACTCCGGGGTCCCCGGGACCGTTGGATATAAAAACAGCATCGGGGTTGAGAGCAAAAATGGCAGGAGCATCCATCGTGTTCGGTACCACGGTTACCCTGCAGGATCGTTTAACGAGTTCCCTTAATATATTACTTTTAAAACCGCAGTCGATAAGAACGATGTGACGGCGAGAGTTTTCCCCCGAGATTTCGCCGGGTGCGACCACGCCGAGTCCGTCCACGAGGTTTCTCCCTTCCATGGCCGGGTAACTTTCTAGATATTCCGTGATTAGGCGGATTTCGCTGTCCTTGAGCAGGCCCCCTCCGGAGGAAGCTGCGATAATTCCCTTGGGACTGCCTTCATCCCTGATGCGGAGAGTCAGGGCCCTGGTATCAACATCCGTTATGCCGGGTATATCCCCGGAAGCAAGCAGGTCGGAAAGCGTGTACCTTCCGCCGGGCACATGGTCTCCCGAATACTTTCGTACAATCAGACCGCCGGCATGAATTATGGGAGAACCGGCATATCCCTTCATGCCCGATTCAGACCACTCGTCAAAGGCGCCGTAATTCCCGATATGGGGATACGTCATGACAATCAGCTGCCCTTTGTAGGAGGGGTCCGTCAAAATTTCATGATATCCTGTCATGCCGGTGTTGAAAACCACTTCTCCTGCGCCATGCCGGAGACCGTCGGCCGTTGACGGCGGACCGCCGAATGGTTTCCCCGGAAAAACACTTCCGTCTTCAAGAACAAGAAAACATCTGTCGCCCATTGAGTGCTGACCTCTCAACTTAAAAAAAAACCGGCAAAATGCCGGTTCTAGCCCCTAGGGGAATCGAACCCCTCTTTGAAGACTGAGAATCTCCCGTCCTAGCCGATAGACGAAGGGGCCAAGCAACTGTCCGGGGAGGATTTGAACCCCCACGAGCAGATCCAGAGTCTGCGGTGCTACCATTACACAACCGGACATTGAATAGACACAATCTACAATATGAGATTGACTTTGTCAACATTCACACAGACTACTCGCCTTGATAATTGATTAGTGTGTGTACCTTGAATGCTTTTAGTTTTTCCCCGTACTTGAGAAACGGAAGCCCTATAACGCCGAATACATGGTCCACTTCCGCTCCGGCGTCACGGAGCAGCTCACAGGCAGCCTGCACCGTTCCGCCCGTGGCGAGCAGATCGTCTACCACCAGAATACGGGCGCCTTTTTTTACATCGTCAACATGCACATGAATTTCATCCTCACCGTATTCAAGGGAAAATTTGCGGCACATTGTTTTTCCGGGCAATTTTCCTTTTTTTCTGAGCAGAACCAGGGGAACTTTCCGGCTCAGGGCATAGGGAGCTCCGAAAATGAACCCCCTTGCTTCAATGGCGGCCACGGCATCGATCTTTTCATTATCGTATATCTCTTCCATGGCTTTCACGCAGTGTGAAAAAGCCCCGGGATTGGCAAGGATACTGGTAATATCGTAAAACAGTATGCCCGGTTTCGGAAAACCGGGAATCTTTCGTATGGCCTTGTCGAGATCGTAGGTGCTAGGCATGCTGTACTTCCTTGTAAAAGTTGCTGAGCGACCGTGCCCATCCTTCCGCCTCGGCTGTGGGAATATCCTTTCCCTTAACCGCCAAATGAACAGGAAAAATGGTTATTTCCGTATCCCTGAACATGCGGTGAAGGGACTCTTCAGCCGT
>SPDA01000527.1 GCA_004525155.1 Spirochaetales bacterium | reverse complement strand
GCATTTTTGTAACAGCTTAACACAGGGGCAGGAGGCATCCTGCCACTTTCTCATGGCAAGGCGATTAATGAAGCGAAACGGACGCCCAAAACAGGCAGACGGCTACACCATGATCTTCAATGAACTTTTGGAAGCCCTCATGTGCGCCGACATCCCCAAGCGGGCGCGCCGGCTCATCGATGTCCAGATGCGATTCTCTTTTGGGTGCGGGCCGAAGACGTTTACGGCGTTGACGAAAAGTGAGTATGCGGCCCTGGCGGTTTTGGACTGGTTGTATGCGAATCGTACAAGCATTCCCTCTATAAGTTCCCGCTCATGAAAGGCAGTCACAGCGCGCATGAAATCCCTGTGCGTGCCGTAGCGAGAAAACTCGAAAACGGGATTTGAACCTTCCACTCCAGATTCGGTTTCCTGTTTCCGGGTCTCGATACCGGGTCCGGTTATGACCTCGCCCTCGGACAGGAGGACTGCCTGGTTGATGATATTCTGCAGTTCCCTCACGTTGCCCGGCCAGCCGTAATTTTTCCAGACGGACATGACCTCCGGGGAGACTCCTGTCACTTTTTTCCTGTAGTGGAGATTGTATTTGCGGATAAAGTAATCCGCGAGCGGGGGGATGTCCTCCGGGCGGTCCCGCAGGCTGGGAAGACGGAGATTCACGGTGTTTATCCTGTAATACAGGTCTTTCCGGAATTTGCCGGCGGTTATTAACTCCGTAATACTCTTGTTGGATGCGGTGATGACGCGTATGTCCACGGCAATCTGGCGGGTCCCGCCGACCCGTTCGAAACTCGACTCTTCCAGCACCCGAAGCAGCTTCGCCTGTATGTCTATGGACATGTCTCCTATTTCGTCCAGGAAGAGGGTCCCCTTGTTTGCGAGCTCGAACTTGCCGAGCCTTTTTTCCACGGCGCCGGTAAAGGAACCTTTTTCGTGTCCGAACAGCTCGCTTAACAGCAGGCTTTCCGAAAGTGCGGCGCAGTTTACGCAGACAAAGGGACCGTCTTTTCTTTCGCTCGTGAAGTGAATGTAGCGCGCCATTATCTCCTTGCCCGTTCCGCTCTCTCCGCCTAAGAGAACCGCGGCCTGGCTGTTTTTAACCCTGTCTGCCATTTCAATAAGCGAAAGGAAAACGGGGTCTTCGGTAACGATGTCGTGGGAATAGAGGTTTTCCCGCAGTTCGTTCCTCAGGTAAATATTGTCGTTTTTAAGCCGGGTCAGTTCGATATTCCTGCGTACCACATCGAGGATGCGGGAGTTGTCCAGGGGCTTGAGAATGTAATCCGACGCACCCAGCTTCATGGCCCCAACCGCGGATTCAACGCTTCCGAATCCGGTAATCATGATAACGGGAAGGTCCGGATCCCTTGCCTTGAGTTCCTTCAAAAGGTCCGTTCCGGGATACCCGTTTTTTAGACGGATGTCGAGGATGGCGATTTCGAAGGAATTATTTTCCGTATGGACAAGGGCGCTGGGGGCATCGTCGCCGGTGAACACGGTAAATCCTTCCCTTTTAAAGAGGCCGGACAACCCGTGCAGGATTCCCGGTTCGTCGTCGACAATAAGTATTTTCGGACACTTGCTGTTTCCCATGTTTCTCCCCTATACCGCGGGAATCTCAAAACTGACGGTCGTCCCGTAACCCTGCCGGCTCTGCGCGCGGATGGATCCTTTGTATTTTGTGATAATTCCGTACACTACGGACAGTCCTAGGCCTGTGCCGTCCAACGATGATTTCGTGGAAAAAAAAGGATCGAAAATCCTCGGCAGATGTTCCGGCGCAATACCAGCGCCATCGTCGCTTACGGATACTCCGATCATCCCGCTTTTTTCAAAATACACGGTTTTAACGGTGACCGTACCGCCCTTTGCCATGGCCTGCAGCGAATTCTTTATGAGGTTGATCATAACCTGTTTGAGTTCATCCGTTCCGATTACGGCGCCGCGGCAGGCAGGCTCGAAATCCGTTCGTATTACCACTCGGTTTTCCCTGCGGTTGGAATAACCGATAAGCCGCACAACTTCCCCTATGGTTTCATTTAATCCGGAACAGTATTTTTGACCGCCTCCGGGCGAGGAAAAATCGAGCAGGTCCCGGACGATACCCGCTATGCGTTTTGTTTCCTGCTCGATAAGCTTCAGGGTTACGGTTTTTTCCGAGTCCGGTTCTCCCTCGAGGAGGTTCTGCGTGTTGGTAAGAATGGAACTCAAGGGGTTGTTTATCTCGTGGGCCATGCCGGCGGAGAGCATGCTTATGGACGAAAGTTTTTCGGCCTGGAAAATTTTCTCCTCATATTCGATTCTGGTGCTTATATTTTCCACAACGAGGATGCAGTTTGTCCGTTTGAAACCGGTTCCGCCGTGCAGCGGATACAGCTTGATTTCATAGGCATGCTGATCCGGCGTTCGTCGTAATATTGTTTCAAACTGTTTCTCGCCAGCAAGGACCTTTTCAATGTCAGCCGCAAGGACCTCATCCATGATCGGTACAGGCAGATCGGATAAGGCGGCTCCGGATATCTGCTCCTCCGTTAAACCGAAGAGCTCGAGAAAGGCCTGGTTTGTTTTTTCCACAATAAGACGATCATTTATGACGACGATACCCTCCCGGATAGCGTTGATGATTTTTTCATTATATTCTTTCAGCCGGATGATTTCCAGGATTTGCCGGTC
>SPDA01000248.1 GCA_004525155.1 Spirochaetales bacterium | reverse complement strand
CGACTGGAATGCCAACAGGAAGCGCATGAAGGACGATTCCTATAAAGTGCAGAACCAGCAGAGTTATTGAGGGGATTTATCATACATGCGTAAAAAGCTGATTGCGGTCTTTCTGATATTGAGCGTTCTGCCGGCCGGGCTTTTGATATGGCTCGGCGCGGTAAGCATCAAGTCGGAAGAGGACCGCAATCGGCGTCAGATGGCGGCAATCGCCGCGGAGCGTCTTTCCGCCGTAAATCAGAAAATCGTCAATATTTTTTTAAATCTTGAATCGCAGTTAACGGCCCTCCCGGACATGACGGATATGAATATCGACGACATCCGGAGCCTGGCGCGGCACAGCGGGCTTATCCGTCAAATATTCATTATCGATGAAAGCGGCCTGCTTGTGTATCCCTCCGGGGACCTTCCCTTGAGCGTCCAGGAGAAGGAATTCCTTGACCGCACGAAGGAGCTGGGCCTGTCCGCCGGCCTCTTTCTCGCGGAAACGGATGAACAGCCGGAGGAGCACGGACAGCCTATAGCCCTGCGTTCCGGCTGGTATACCTGGTACCTCGGCGACGGCGTCAATTTTATTTTCTGGCGCCGACAGGACAATCCTGCTTCCGGGGCCTTCAGCATTACCGGCATGGAACTCAACAGGATGGCTGTAATAGCGGCTCTGATCAGGGAACTGCCGGACACGGACCTTGCGGCAGCGGAAAAATTCAGGGTGAGCCTTGCGGACATGCAGGGAAATATCGTTTACCAGTGGGGAATCTACACGCCCAGCGAAAACGAGAACCCGGCTTCCGTAGTACCCGCAGCCGCCCCTCTTTCCTCCTGGCGCCTCAACTATTTTATCGACCCGGAAGCGGACGTTTCCGGGGGAAACAGGACCGCCGTCATACTGGCGCCGATTATCGCAGTCATTCTTGCGCTTACGGGATTGTCCGTGTACCTTTACCGGGAGAGCACGAGGGATATCCGTGATGCGATGCGCCGTGTTACTTTTGTAAACCAGGTTTCGCACGAACTTAAAACCCCTTTGACCAACATAAGGCTGTACGCGGAAATGCTCGAAAGCGGCGTCCAGGAGGAAGACGAAAAAAACAGGCGCTACGCAGCCGTGGTGGCTGCTGAAAGCAGGCGGCTTTCCCGGCTTATCGGCAACGTGCTTACCTTTGCCAAGGAAGGAAAAAGCGGTCTTACCTTCAATCCTGTCCCGGCCGTGCCGGATGATGTTATTTCCGCGGTCGTGGAAAGTTTCAAACCTTCACTTGTCGAAAGACACATGGAACTTGCCGTACACCTGAATGCCGGCTTTCCCGTTCTCCTGGACAGGGACGCGGTGGAACAGATTACGGGGAACCTCATAAGCAACGCGGAAAAATACGCAGCCTCCGGCAGGTATCTCCGGCTTGCAACCGCCATGGCGGATGAAAAAACGATTCTGACGGTGGAGGACAGAGGGCCCGGTATCCCTCCCTCCCACCGGGAACGGGTGTTCCGGCCCTTCTACCGCATAAGCAGCAGGCTGACCGACGGTGTTACCGGAACGGGCATCGGGCTGTCGATTGTGCGGACCCTGGCAAGGCTCCACGGAGGCGAAGTCCGCATTCTGCCTTCGGCCGCGGGCACGGTATTCGAGGTAAGGCTTCACACGCCCCCGGTTCCGGACCCGTCCGAGCGGAAAACAAAGGAGGGCGAAGGGCATGACCATACTGCTGGCTGAAGACGACTCCTACACAAGGGAGGGGCTTGAGGATATTCTCGCGGGCGAAGGTTACGATGTAACTGCGGCAGGGGACGGCGAAGAGGCACTTAAACTTTTTTCCGAAACTGCGCCGGACCTCGTTATACTCGACATCATGATGCCGAAGATTAACGGCTATGACGTGTGCAGAACGATACGGAAACAGGACCGCCTCGTTCCCGTTATTTTTTTAAGCGCAAAATCCGAGGAGATCGACAAAGTCCTGGGGCTGGAGCTCGGAGCGGACGACTACATCAGCAAGCCCTTCGGCATCAAAGAGGTCATTGCCCGGGTCCGGGCTGTATACAGGCGTTACAGCGCCGCGAGTGAGGAAACTGGTTCCGGCAGTGCTGAGGCTGGTCCTTCCGCCGGTCCGGAGGAAGGCGGAGTGCCCTTTCCGCTGGGGGACCTTTTGGTGCGCCCGTCGGAACTCAGGGCAGTCCGGGGAAACGATGACATAGACTTGAGCCTGCGGGACGTGAGAATACTTGCCCTGTTTGCCGCAAACAAGGGCAAGGTCCTCGACAGGGATATCATTTATAACGCGGGGTGGGGAGAAGCACACCTGCCCAACTCGAGGACCCTGGACCAGCACATCTCCCAGCTAAGAAAAAAAATCGAGTCGGATCCGAAGGACCCTCGCATAATCGTCACCGTGCACAACGCCGGGTACCGGTATCCCTAGGTGATACAATGAAGGACTTTCTCGACGATGATTTTCTTCTCGAAACAGAACCGGCCAGGGAACTCTTCCACGGGTACGCCGAAGACCTGCCCATTTTCGATTTCCATTCCCACCTGCCCGCGGAGCAGATCGCGAAAAATACGCGCTTCCGGAATCTTGCGCAAATCTGGCTTCACGGTGACCATTACAAGTGGCGTATCATGCGTTCCAACGGTATCGGGGAAGAGTACTGCACAGGCGAGGCCCCGGATTACGAAAAATTTCTGGCCTGGGCGCGGACAGTCCCGTACGCAATCGGAAACCCGGTGTATCACTGGACCCACCTGGAACTGAAAAGCCATTTCGGTATCCGCGGAAGAATACTCTGTCCAGATACGGCGGAAGAGATCTGGAAGGAGTGCAACGCCCTTTTATCGACGGATGAATTCCGCGCGCGCGGGATCCTTGAAAGGATGAAGGTGCGGGTCCTCTGCACCACGGATGATCCGGCGGATTCCCTTGAGCACCACATCGCGCTGGCTGCGGAAGAAGGTTTCGGCGTGCGGGTGCTGCCCGCTTTCCGGCCGGACAGGGTCATGGCAGTCGGCGCGGGAAAGGGATATGCCTCTTACCTGAAAAAGCTGGAGGCTGCGGCGGACCTGGAAATCTCCTCCTTTTCCGCGCTCAAGGAAGCACTTGCAAAGCGGCACCTGTTTTTTCACCGGAACGGCTGCCGCGTGTCGGACAGCGCCGTCGACACCCCCGCCTTTGCCGAAGCATCCGGCGCTGAACTTGAAAAAATCTTTTTGAAAGGGCTCCGCGGCGGGAATGTTGATGCACGGGAAGAGGCGAAATACAGGACAGCCCTGCTCCTGTATCTCGGGAGGATGAACGCCGAAAGAAACTGGACAATGCAGCTGCACCTGGGCGCCCTGCGTAATGTCAACTCCTCCAGGTTTGCCGGGATAGGTCCGGATTCAGGGTTTGACGCCATGGGGGACGCTCCTCTGGCTGTTCCCGCGGCATGGCTGCTTGACGCGCTGGAACGGGAGAACAGCCTGCCGAAAACCATCCTCTACGTAATAAATCCCTCGGCGAACGATCGCACGGGAGCGCTCATCGGCTGTTTCCAGAATTCCTCAAGGCCGGGCAGGATTCAGTTCGGCCCGGCCTGGTGGTTCAACGATACGAAGGAGGGGATTGCGAAACACATCAGCGCCCTCGCCGGCCTGGGGCTTTTGTCAAAGTTCGTCGGCATGACGACGGATTCGCGGAGTTTCCTGTCCTTTCCCCGGCACGAATATTTCAGGCGGATTCTCTGCAATATAATCGGAGGCTGGGCGGAAAAGGGGGAACTGCCGGGTGACATCCCGTTCCTGGGCGGCATTGTACGGGACATCTGTTACACAAACGCGGAAAAATATTTTTCTTTTTAAGCGGCGCATGATATTAATTTCTGCGCCGTGCGGCTTTCCTGTTCCTTAAAGATCCGAGAATATTCGGAAAGCCGGAGTCCGCCCGGAGAACCGCGACCAGGACGTTCGGCAGAGCGGCGAGCCCATTGTAGACGAGATAGCGGGGTTCCCAGGCCGGATCGAATTTTTCCTTGAATGCGTGAAGTCCTTTATAATTGTAAAAACGGTTTATGTGTTCGTAAACGTAGTGCAGCACCCGTTCGATTGCCGGGTCTGCTTTGTTTATGCCGACACCGGAAAGTGCGGAAAGCCCCAGGTTGAAACTCTGATAACCATGTTCCTTCGCCCAGGTGATAACGGACGCGAACAGGAAATCCATTGTACCGGGTTCCGTCACTTTCCTGTGCCTCATGAGGTCCACCATGAGCTCGTTCTTTTTATATTCAGGGACAAGGTTGGCAAAGGCATAGATGACGCCCTCCGGGCTGACCAGAGTCATGACGAGACTCTCCCGAAGGTAACCCTCGTCGAACCAGCCCAGGGAAAACCGTTTTTATTCAATTTATTGAGAGCCGTTCTTATGCTCTGCTTCGAGTTTCCCGATAAGGAAAAGTTTCTGACATCGACAATCGCTTCGTGGCCGATGCACAGGCTGTCAAAGCCCGCCTCGGTGAAAATCGGCAGATTATCCGGCCCGGTCTGATAAAAGGCCGGAGACCAGCCGTTTGATTCGCAGTGTACGTCGTCAAACACTTTCGGCCACCGACACTTAATTTCTAAGCAATAGATTTACCATACTATACGTGATTCTTAGCTACTCTACAATAAGCTAATTGTTTTCGGTTGTACTGTTGTAAACGATTTTTCATAGTACGTT
>SPDA01000042.1 GCA_004525155.1 Spirochaetales bacterium | reverse complement strand
GCGGACAGACCGAGAAGATCTATATCGGAACTGTAATTCAATTCGCTTCCGCCCAGCTTTCCGAAGGCAAGTATACAGAACCCCTGTTCCGGAAGGCCCGCCTTTTTCCTGAGCCAGTCAAGACCCGTCTGTATGCATGCCTCCGCGAGATTTGACAACTCAAGGATGATTTCCTGAATCGGCACGCCGAAACAGATGTCCCTCGTGCCTATGCGCAGTACCTCCCTCTTTTTAAAGAGGCGGAGGGCATTTGCAAGGTCCCGTACACTGTCCGCGGACCCCGCGGCAGCCGCGAGTTCCTCCATCATCCGTTCTTTTGTACCGAGCGTGTAGAGCCTTTCCGCGGACGAAACCCATTCAAAAAAGACCGGATTACGGATCAGCGTATCCGCAAAATACTGGCTTCCGGCGAATATCTTGAGCAGTATTTCCAGCCTCCTGGGCTGGGAAAAAAGCTCGTTGAAGTGGTCTTCCGGCGACGGCATTCCTTCCGACGGGGGAGACGACACAAAGCGCTCCCAGTTGTTCAGGGCCATGTCCGGATCAGGCGTGGTTATAAGCACGTCCCAGGCCAGTACGGCAAGCCAGGCGAAGAGCTGCCTCCTTTCCCCCCTGCCCGCAAGCGTCTTAAGGTTTTCCCTGGCCCTTTCCGCATCGCTGAACCCGCCGGCCCTGCAGATGGCCTCCGCAGCCTCGGGGGTAAGGGTTTCCGACAGCACCAGGTCCGCGGCATTTCCCGTGTAGGCCCCGGGAACCGCCGGCCTGCCGAGGTATGTTTCCACAAACCTGCGGACCTGCGCCGTTCTTGTTTCGAATTCGAGGTGCATGTTCCGGGAGGGCGACAGGCCTTTTTCCTGCTGATACCCCATGCGGCGGGCAAGGTGTACGTACTCGTCGGAATCCACCTCCGGCAGGAAGAGATCTTCCGCGGAACCGCGGAGCATCCGCAGCCCGTTTATGAGCCGCCGGAAGAAATGGTAGGAATGGACGAGCCTTACCTCTTCCTCGCCGGACAGAATGCCCGCTGTCATCAGCTCCTTGAGGGCGATGTGTATCCTGGGCGTCCTTAGAAGATGATTGTCTGCGCCGTGAAGGGATTGCAGTATCTGCACGGTATATTCCAGGTCCACCAGCGCGCCGGGGCTGAATTTCGCGTTCCACCTGCCCGGAACGGTCTTTTCCTTCAGCTGTTTTTCTCTGAGCGCCCTCAGCTCTTCAAGGTTGAGCGATCCGCCGGAGTAGACCATTTCATCCCGCAGACGCTCCACCTGCTTTCCCAGCTCCCGGCTGCCCGCCAGGGCCCGCATCCTTATGAGGGCCAGGAGTTCGTAACTGTGGGCGGAGCCTTCCCTGCCGTAATACCTGCAGAAATTCTCCAGACTGCAGGCCATGGGACCGGCGCTCCCGAAGGGCCTTAGACGTGTATCGACGCGGAAAATCCCCTGGCGCTTTGCCTCGATAAGGCTGATGGCCTCTGTCCATAGGCGGTTGAAGAACTCGCTGTTGCTTATTTTTTCCGGGCCCGTGGTTTCCCCGTTGTCGCTGTAGATAAAAAGCAGTTCGATGTCGGAGGCATAGCCCAGGGCAGCCCCCCCGAGTTTGCCCAGACCCATGACCGTCCACCCGGCCTCCATGCCGGCGAAACTCAGCGGGGTGCCGTAGTCCTTTGCATAATGTTCCATGACCGCTGAAACGGCTGTTTCCACCACCAGCTCGGCGAGATCCGTGAGCTTCCGGCTCAGAAAGAGAAAATCCTTGTCCGGATCCAGGATGTGGTCCAGGTCGATGAGATAGATTTCCCTGTCCTTTATCTCGTTGAGTTCTTTCTTGGTTTCCGGGAGAGGGAGCCCCTTGTCAAGGAGCGCGGACAATTCAAGGCTGATTTCCTCCCTTAAGTGACTGAAGCTTTTTCCCCTTGTTTCCGCCGTGAGCATGGGAAAAATATTTTCATACTGGAGCCGGATAAAATCCTCCCAGATAAAATCACTCGCGCCCAGCAGTCTGGCCAGATCTTTGAGAATACCCGGGTCGGACAGGAGTTTTTCCCAGAACGAGTAGGCAGCCACGGACAGCACGTTCTGGATAATGCTTTCGAACCGCACGAGCGCGCTGTAGGGGTCCGGCGCCTTGCTCAGAAAGTAGGTGAATTGCTTCGTGAAGATAACGGAAACCCTAAGCTGGTTGAGCGTTACAGGATCGGTAACGGCCTCGCCCGTCAGGTCCGTTATTTCAAATTCATCTTCCACCCTGGAGCCGTTGGTTGTTATGCGGACAGTTTCTATGGAAATATTGTGCAGGGCCAGCGCGCTGCTCAGGGAGTAGAGAAAAAAGGGAGTATCCTCCGATGTAATGAAAAGTCTGGTCTTGTTGTCGGGGGTCTGTTCGATGGATATCTGGATTGGGTACAGAATGTTCTCCGCTGCGGCGTTTTCAGGGAGCCCCGCCACAACTTCCTCATTGATCCGCTGTTTGGCCTTTTCCAGACCTTCCGGGCCGGGGACTTGCGAAAGGCTGAGAATGGACTTCAGTTTTTCTGTAAAAGTATCCTGCCATGCCGGGACCGCTGTTCCTGATTTAAGGGACCCGGTAAACCGGTCGATTATCCTGCGTTTTTCTTTCAATTCCCGGGCCTGTTTCGCATAGGTGAAACTTAAGCCTGAATGGATGGTGAATCCGGCGGCGGAAAGCAGCCCGACGATGAGAGAAAAAACGCCGGGCTTGTCAAAAGCGAAAACGGTACATTCAATAAACCCGTCGGGCTTTTCGGAAACAAGGGTGTCGCAGGGAACGCTTGCGCCGAGAGATTTAAGAATACGCGCATGCTCCGCTATTTCGAGGGGTGTAAAATTATCAAAATAGTTGTCCGGAAGGGCCGCCAGGTGGCTTAAAAAGAAATCGTCTTCAGGAACTTCAGGAATGTCATCCATACCTGAGCACAGTCGTCCTTCTCAACGCGTGGTAAGCGAGAACTGTTTATTTTTGTTGAGCATCTGTTCTAGGGTTATTGAACCCAGATAATTTCTTATGTTTTCCATGGCTTCACTCCAGACCAGGTGTGCTTTACAATTGGCCATCCTTTTACAGTTGCCGTCCAGCCTGTCTTTCTTGAGGCAGGGCGTGAATTCGGTACCTTCACCCGCAGCCTCCAGAATATCGTGCAGGGTTATTTCGCTAATCGGTCTGTTGAGACGGAACCCGCCGCCCGGTCCTCTAGTGGAGGATATCATTCCTGTTTTTTTTAATTTGAAGAAAATCTGCTCAAGAAATTCAGGGGAGATATCCTCCGCCTGCGCAAGCGCGCGTATCGATACCGGATCTTCCTGGCCCATCTTGGCGAGACAGAGAATTGCGCGCAACGCGTATCTTCCTTTCGTCGTGATTCTCATATTGGTATCCTAACTAAAACGTATGCCTTTAAATATAACATATTTTATAGTATTTGCAAGGGGCTACAATAAGATATTTTCAATGATTATTGTTTTTTTATTAACAATTATGAAAATATGAATATTCGCCGGCCTTAACGGCAATGATTGCAAGATTCCGGCTATCCGTATAGTATACAGTTATGGCTATACGATTATATTCTTACGGAGCGGCAGAAGAAGTTACGGGTTCCAGGCATATTCTGGATACTGGCACCTCCCGGATAATGGTGGATTGCGGGGCCTTTCAGGGCAGACGTCAGGAGGCCGATGAAAAAAACCGCACCTGGGACGGTACGGAATCGTCGGTTTCGGCGACCGTTTTAACCCATGCCCATTTTGACCATTGCGGGCTGCTTCCCCTTTTATGCAAAAAGGGATACAAGGGCAACATCTATTCCACAGCGGCCACGAGGGACCTGGCCAACCTGATTCTCATGGACAGCGCGAAGATCCAGGACAGGGACGCCGAGTATCTGCGGAAACAGGCCGCCAGAAAAGGGGAAAAATTCACCTGGGAACCTTTATACAGGGAGGCTGACGTAATTGCCGCCATGGAGCAATTTGTCACCGTTTCCTATAAACGGCCGATTTTCGTTTCGAGGGACGCCGAGGTGACCTTCTACGACGCGGGTCACATTCTCGGTTCCAGCCTTGCGCGGTTTTCCGTCACACGGGAAGGGGGCGGTACCATCGATATCGGGTTCAGCGGCGACCTGGGAAGGAAGAACAAGCCCATAATAAGGGACCCGTCCCTTATTCCGCCGGTGGATTACCTTGTTCTGGAAAGCACCTACGGCGACAGGCTTCATGAGCCTGCAGACGACATACTGAACAGGCTCGCGCAGATTGCGGGTCATGCGGTAAAGCACGGGGGCAAACTCATTATTCCCGCTTTTGCGGTGGAACGCACACAGGACCTTGTATTTTACCTGCATCTGCTGTCGGACCAGAAACGGATTCAGAACGTGCCCATTTTTGTGGACAGTCCCATGGCAGTGAGCGCGACGGCTATTTTCAAACTTCATCCGGAATGTTACGACGAGGAAACACGCAATGCCTTTACAAAGCATCACGCGAATCCCTTCGGGTTCAATAATCTCACATTTATTGAAAACGTGGAGGCTTCCAAAAAGCTGAACGATCTGACAGGTCCGGCGATCATCATATCATCCAGCGGCATGTGTGAAGCCGGCCGGATTCTGCATCACCTTGCACACACCATTGCCGACCCGAAGAATATCGTTCTGATTGTCGGATTTATGGCGAAAGATACGCTGGGCAGAAAAATAAGGGACCGGGAGCGCCAGATCAAGATACTCGGTGAAACGTACATCCGCCGGGCGGAGGTGGAGGAAATCGGCGCCTTGAGTTCCCATGCCGATTATAACGAGATCTGGGAATATGTTTCCGGCCTGGACCTGAAACGGCTCAAGAAAATATTCCTGGTCCACGGCGAACATGAAGCCCAGGCCCACCTGCAGGAATTCCTGCTCGGCAAGGGCGTTCAGGCTGTGGACATTGTAAAACGGGGAGAAACCTACGAACTGAATTGAGGTTAAGAGAATGAAAAAAACTATAAAAATCGCATTGATCTGTATATTGGCGGCCGCCGCTGCCGTGTCTGTTTTCGCGCGGGGGTCCAAAGAGGACTATCCCACGTCTAAAGCCCGTTTTGGAACGGATTTGAACGATTATGTGCCCGTAGACAAGACCATTACAAAGGGCGTTCTTTCCAACGGGCTTACCTATTACATCCGGGAAAACCGGCAGCCGGAGAACCGGCTCATACTCCGCCTGGTTGTCAACGCGGGCTCCATTCTGGAAGACAGCGACCAGCAGGGCCTTGCGCATTTCGTCGAACACATGGCTTTCAACGGGACCGAACATTTCGCGAAACACGAACTTATCGATTATCTCGAATCCATAGGAATGCAGTTCGGTCCGGAAATTAATGCCTATACCAGCTTCGATGAGACCGTATACAAATTGACGGTGCCCACGGAAGATCCCGTGATGGTGGAAAAAGCCTTTCTCATGCTGGCGGACTGGGCGAGGGGCCTGAGCTTCGAACCTTCCGAAATCGACAAGGAAAGGGGTGTTATAATTGAAGAATGGCGGCTGGGACGGGGCGCCCAGGGCAGGATGCAGGACAAGTACATACCCGTGCTCTTTCAGGGTTCCCAGTACGCGGTGCGCCTGCCGATCGGCAAAAAGGAAATTCTGGAGTCCTTCACGCACAAGCGGTTGACCGATTTTTACAGCGACTGGTACAGGCCGGAACTTATGGCCCTCATCTCTGTCGGGGATACGCCGACGCCCGAAATAAAGATGCTTATAGACAAATATTTTTCCGGATTACGCGGAGGCGGACCCGGAGAGAAGCGGAGAACGATGTACCCTGTTCCCGATCATAAGGAAACCCTCTTCTCCCTGGTGACGGACCCGGAAGCCACCAATACGGTCGTGGAGGTGCTTTTCAAGCGGGACGTGGAGGAGCAGCTCAAGGTAAGGGACTACAGGAACATGATTCTAAACCGCCTGTTCGACAGCATGCTCAACCAGCGGTTTTACGAAATGACCCAGGCCCCGGATCCGCCTTTCCTTTTCGGCGTATCGAACAATGTGCCTTTTGTCCGCACCAAGTCCGTGCACGACCTGGCCTGCCTTGTTCCGGACGGAGGCGTGGAGAGGGGGCTCGACGCCCTGATTTCCGAGGCGCGACGCGTGCGTCAGTTCGGGTTCACGGCGGGGGAACTGGAAAGGGCAAAAAAGGAAATGCTTAAAGGATTCGAAAACGCCTTCAAGGAGCAGGATAAGACCGATTCCAACTCCCTGGCGGATGAATATATACGCAACTTTCTGACGAATGAGGTTATTCCCGGCATAGTCTATGAATATGATCTATATAGAAATTATTCGCCCGGCATCACCTTGAACGAGGTAAACCGCCTGGCGGAAGACCTCATGGCCGCGGAAAACAGGGTCATCAGCATCACGGGACCGGAGAAGGCGGAAGTTCCCCTGCCTGGAAGAACGGCGCTTGAAGCCGTCCTCGTCAAGGCCGAAACCCGCGCTCTCGAGGCTTATACCGATGAACTGGTCGGGGACAGCCTTGTGTCCGAAACGCCGGGAGCGGGGAAGGTTGTCAGGGAAAAAACCTGGCCGGCATCGGGTATAACCGAGTGGACCCTTTCCAACGGCGCCGTGGTGGTGATGAAACCGTCGGATTTCAAGAACGACGAAATTCTCTTCAGTGCAATAAGTCCCGGCGGCACGTCGCTTGTACCGGACAAGGATTTCCTCTCCGCCCAGATGACTTCCGGCATTATTCAGGCCTCAGGCGCCGGCGGTTTTTCGCAGGTGCAGCTTGCGAAAATCCTGGCTGGAAAAAGCGCCTACGTGACGCCCTTTATGGGCGAAGTGCAGGAAGGTTATTCAGGTTCCTGTACCCCGGCGGAACTGGAAACAATGCTTCAGCTCCTCTATCTCTTCAGCACTGCCCCGAGAAAGGACCAGGCCGCTTATGAATCATTGAAACAGCGGCTCACCGAGCTTATACGCAACAGGGAGCTGCGTCCGGAAACGCTGTTCTACGATACGATCCAGAACCTCACTACCCAGGGACATTTCCGGAGCAGGCCCCTGACGATGGACATCCTCAAGGAAATGGACCTGGATGCCGCTTTCAGAATTTACACGGAGCATTTCCAGGACGCTTCCGATTTCGTCTATCTGTTTGCCGGCAATTTCGACCCGGCCCTGATACGCCCCCTTGTGGAAACCTGGATAGGCGGCCTCCCGGCAGCCGGCGTCAAGCAAACCTGGAAGGACCCCGGTATCCTGCCGCCGCCGGGAATAGTGGAGAAAAAAGTTGTCAAAGGGATTGAATCGAAAAGCTCCATAGCCCTTGTCTTCTCGGGTGATCTTCCCTGGAGCAGGGAGACCCTCATCAACCTGCGCGCCCTGGAAACGATACTCGATATAAAACTCAGGGAAACGATAAGGGAGGACGCCAGCGGCACGTACGGAGTCCGTGTGCAGGCGGGCATGGCGCGCGCTCCGAGGGAGGATTATTCCCTGTTTATCACCTTCTCCTGCGACCCCTTCCGCGTGGACGAGCTGACCGGCCTGGTCTTCGAAGACCTGAAGTGGGCTCTTGCGGGCGGCTACGGCGATGTCTACATGACCAAGGCAAAGGAACAGATAAGGCGCAGCTACGAAAAATCCATTAAAACCAACGGTTACTGGCTTGCTAACATGGAAGACGCATGGTTCTACCGCGACGACCCCGAAGCGCTGCTCAAGGTTCCCGCGCTGGTGGACGGGATTACGGAAGAAACTGTCCGCAAAGCGGCGGCCCTCACGGTTAACCTGGGAAGGTACGTAAAGGTTGTGCTCTATCCGGAGCAGTAGATAAGGTCCGGTCAGCGGACCGGGTTATTCCCGTAAATAGGAAAGTTCCGCCGGAAGCACAATGTTGTTGCCGTGCTCATCTTCCCCGTACCCGTTTTCGGCAAGAAGCTTGATATCGTTAAGGGCGCGGTTGTCTCCGCGGAAGGTAATGGCAATATCGCTTCGGATATCTATCTTCGCGAGGGACATGAAATGCTTGATGTACCGGCTGACGAGAGCGGCAAGGTTTTCATCCTCGTCGGCGGTAAGGTCTTCAAAAGGCAGGTTGCTGTCATAGAGGACTATCTCTTGCCGGTTCATCATGTTTAAAAACAGGACCTGAAGTTCCCTTTTGCGTTCATGTGCATCCTTCGGGACGGGAACTTTCAATTCCTGTTTTCCGTTGATTATTTCGGCGGCGTATCTCCGCTTTCTGGCATTAATCTCCTCATTGGCGCGGAACAAATCGAGAGTTATTCCGGCGTCATATTCCTCCCTGCCCAGATGCATCCTTACCGTGCTGCCGTAATGCGTCACTATCCTGGCAATCAGGCTGGAAGGCCGGACATGGAAACCCCTGTAATTGGGGATGGCCACGCTTATTTCGGTAATTACCGAGTAATGCCGGATCATGGTCCGGCAAATCTGTTTTGCCGCTTCCATGTACAGGTCCGCGTAATGTAAAAAATAATCAAAAACGATCCTGAGAATTCTCTCCTGAGCAAGTGGAAATTTTATTTCCGCGTAGGTGTCCCGCCGGAGCTTGCTCATGTGGCGGATGTAGTAATGAAGAAGGTCTGTCGCGATTTGAAGCAGATGATAGATTATACTGATATGTCCCCGCAGATAGAGCAGGTCTTTGTTCTGATTTTCAAGATCGGACTCGAAAAGGTGGGTATCGTAGAGAGACTGAAGATTGTGGAAATTGGCTTCCACGAGCCTGCAGTTTTCCTCGTTGACCACGTTGGGGATGCAGGTTTCAAAATCGCATTCCTTCCTTTTCCTGAACAGATCTTTCACGATCCGTTTTTCCGAAAGATCTAAAAACTGTGTTGCCAGGAAGACAACCGCCTCGCCGACGTTATCGACATGCCGCACTCTGCGGTTTTCCGGAAACCGGGTCGGCAGTAAATCCTCATCGCAGGGCTTGAAGGAAGCAGTGATGTCTGGTGAAAACACGCCGCAGCGCTCTGATTGTTTTAACATTTCTTCACAAAAGGTGAAAACGGCTTCCCTGCTGGCTTCGATTATTTTATCGGTATCGCCATGAAAATCATCCTCTATATCGAGGAGGGTATAGCGTGATGAAGCCTGATACACATGGAGCAGATTGTAATACACCGTAGAAAAATTTTTTCCGGCGGCCACAGCCTCACGAAAGGGAAACCAATCCTCGTTTTTCTGGGCTCCGTATCCGTCGATAAGTTCCTGAATTCGGGTCGTTTCCATATGCAGTTTCTGCAGGAACTCCCTGCACGGAAAGCTGCTATTGTTTCTGTGGCTCCCGGAAAAAAGGCAGAGCTCCAGCATGGGCGTAATATATTTTATTATCTGCTGTTTTTGGTGCTGTTCCGGATTTTGAATATTTGTTTCCATATCCTTTACTGCCGTACTCCCCGTTTTTATTATTGTAATACGATATTGGCGGAGAGAAAAGAGAAAAATTGTTTGACATCCCTCAAATACATGTTACACTGAAGGTAGCCTGCATATTGCGGAGAAAAGCCATGAAAACTACCATTTTGAGAAGTTTTTTCATCCTTGCTTTGCTCGCCCTGCCTTCTTTTCTATTCGCCCAGGAAATAGTTCTTTCCG
>SPDA01000350.1 GCA_004525155.1 Spirochaetales bacterium | reverse complement strand
GATGAACGATGTGAGCATGATATGGAAAACGAAAAAGAAAACAAAAGGATTCTCCAGAAAACCGGTGTGATAGATAATGAGAAAGAGAATACCATAGTCAATGCAAATCTGCAGATTGAAAAGAATGGTCAATTCAGTATTAGAAAAATCATATTTTTTAATCAGGCCGCTGTAGACGGTAAACCCGAAATTGGTTACAAGTAAAACTCCCGTAAGGGTATACAGCACAATATAGTTGAATTTATACCGTAATATCAGGTCTGCAACCAGAAGAACAGCTAAAACACCGATCGTCGCCACCCAGCGAAAATTAATAAACCATTTTATTACCTTGTTGAGATCGCTGGATTCGGACGAATCTATTTTCAGTAAGTCACTGACTATTTGCACAGTTTCTGGTCTTTAAAATTCTTTATTCTGGAAATCTGTTCATCCTTGAAACTTGTCAGTGATTCGAACAATTCCTTTTGACTGGCCGTTTTAAGGTTGTTGGCTATTTTTTCGTAAAAATCCCTGATTTTATTTTCATACTCTAATATGACATTACAGATTTCCAGGGCGGTGGAGTCCTTCCGTATTATTTTGGCCGTAATCAGATCGTTCGTTTTGTAATCCGCGGAAAATCTTACCCACTCCGTGGCACCGTAGTCCTTCACCTTCAAATTCTTAAGGATGTCGAGACGGGAAGTATGGTTTTCTTTAAGAAAGACGATTACATTTTTCGCTTCCATGTCCTTGAGACCATATTCGGCAACTTCGTATAGCTCTTTTATTTTCTCTTCCCATTTGATGGTGATTTGCAGGATGTCCTGCAGTTCCTTGAATGCCAGCATCTCAAACTCCTTCCATAGGTTGTTCGGATTACACAGTATTCGATCCCTTTCATCGTTACGTTTGTACCGGAATCAATGATTTTACTTGTAATCCATATTACTTTTATTATAGTATAGCATATCCAATTTACGGATACAAGATTTTCTTGGGAGTAAAATGTGGCAGGGAAGGCAAAAATTTTATTTCTCCAATCCAGGCCCTGGTCCTTCAGCATGACAGCCATATCCGTCATACTTGGCGCGCTGACCGTGCTCCTCCAGCCGTCGTTTAACTGGTTTTATTTTATTCTTGTATTAATCGGGATGGTCCTGGTCCATGCTGCTACCAACGTTATTAATGATTATTTCGATGTCAAAAACGGAGTGGACAAACCCGATTCGCCTACGGCGCAGTACCGGCCTCACTTTCTCCTCGACGGGACCTTGACCTTGAAGCAGGCGCTGCGTTTTGCCCTGATACTGTACGCAGTTGCGGCCGCTATAGGGATCTATCTTACCGTAATGCGGGGGTGGATTATCCTCGTTTTCGCGGGTACCGGCGGTTTGTTCAGTTTTTTTTATGCGGGGGGGCCTGTCCGTTACAAGTACAAAGCCCTGGGGGAGCTGGCGGTTTTTCTCATGTGGGGTCCCCTAATGCTGATTGCCTCCATGTATGCAGCCTCCGGCACCTGGGACGCGCTTTCCCGGGTCCTTCTTCTCTCCGTGCCCCAGGGGTTGTGGGTAACCCTGGTTATCCTTGCCAACAACCTGAAGGACGTGGACTACGACAGCCGGGTGGGCGTCAGTACGGCGGGAACGGTCCTGGGACGAAAGTACGCCTTCTGGCTCTACTTGAGTCTGGTCGTAATTATTTTTGCTGTGACAATCCTGGAAATACCGCTTAAGGCGATACCGATCTGGGGATTAAGCACCTTCGCCGTGGTGCCGCTGACGGTAAAGCTCCTCCTTGAGCTCGGAAGGAGCGAAAAAGTGCCGCCGGATGCGGATCCGAAAACCGCGAGGATAGGCATGTTTTACGGCATCCTGTTAATCCTTTCAATCGTGATAGATGAAATCCTGTTAATCATATGAACACAAAAAACAGAATTTTACCTGTATTAATATTTGCAGCTGCCGCTTTTTTTCTCTGGTATATGTCTTTCGCTTTTCCCTGGGGCATTTTCTGGATAAAACTTGCCGTTTCCGCCGCCGTTCTCGCCGGCCTCTCCCTGTACATTTCGAGAAAAGAAATTCCCGAACTTTTTTCGTTTCGTCCGCGGCATCTTATTACCGGCCCCCTTTCAGCCGCAGTGCTCTATGGTGTTTTCTGGCTCGGGAAATTCATATTAAGCCTTGTTTTCGCGAAGTCGGGACATGAAATCGGTTCAGTATATGATATGGGCAGCGGCTACAATATATGGATAATCTTTTTTCTCCTCCTACTGGTTACCAGTCCCTGCGAGGAGATTTTCTGGAGAGGTTTTATTCAGAAACGGATAGGGGAAAAGCTTTCCGCTGTTCCTGCCGTGCTGATTACCTCTTTAATCTATGCCCTTGTTCATATCTGGACATTGAACCTGACGCTGGTGCTTGCCGCATTTACTGCCGGTTTGGGCTGGGGGATCCTTTACCGCCTGGAAAAAAGCATCGTGCCGGTAATCATCTCCCATGCTCTTTGGACAGTCTCTGTTTTTGTCCTGTTTCCCTTTACCTAAGTAGAGCAATTCGATGCAGAAAATATCCCGGGTAGCGGCCATGTTTTCGGAGATAGCCGAAGACTATGACAGAATGAACCATCTGATGACCTTTCACATTGACTCGGTCTGGAGGCGGGTCCTGGTCAGGTCGCTAAAGCTTCCGGAAAAGGCTGTGGTTCTGGATGCCTGCACCGGTACGGGTGATCTGGCCCTGGCGCTGTCCGGAACAGCCGCCGTAAGCCGTGTATACGCCGCGGATTTTTCTTCCGCCATGCTTAAAAGGGCAAAGCGGAAAATAGTGCGGAGAGACCCTGAAAAGCGTATACGCCTGCTGGAATGTGATGTTATTAATCTGCCTTTTCCGGACAGCCGCTTCGACGCTGTGACGATGGCTTTCGGACTGCGCAATATTTCCGATAAATTCAAATGTCTTCAGGAATTTCACCGGGTTGTCAGGAAGGGGGGAGCCCTGCGAATTCTGGAATTTTCTCCCGTTCCCCCCGGAATTTTGTCTTCTCTCATGCGGCTGTATGTGAATTTATTTATTCCGCTTCTGGGGGCCCTGGTTACGGGAGCCTATAACGCATACCAATACCTCTCCCGGTCCATAGCGGGTTTTTACTCACCCGAAAAGGTAATTAAAACCCTCCGGGATGCGGGATGGAGTAAAATAACGTGCAAGAGGCTTTTTCCGGGAATTGCCTTCCTCTATTTGGCAGAAAAATAAGGTAATGGTACAATAATCATGATGGAGCGTTTACTCGCCTGGTATGCCAGGCGCAAAATGAATAAATATCTGGAATTCGATGCCGGTTCTCCTGCCTCGGTTCCGGTACCGGCGGAACAATCACGCTACATGCTGTATCTGCATGTTCCGTTCTGTGAAACCCTTTGTCCTTACTGTTCCTTTAACAGGATTCCTTTCGATCCCGGTCTTGCGGCCCGCTACTTCCAGTCTCTCCGGACGGAAATCGCCATGTACAAGGACTTAGGGTATACCTTCGACTCCCTCTACATCGGCGGGGGCACGCCTACCATTCTGCCGGAGGAACTCGGGCGCACCGTGGAAACGGTGCGAAAATACTGGGACATCCGCCAGGCCTCGGGAGAAACGAATCCGAATCACCTGACTCCGGCAATTACCGGCAGACTTAAGGGGGTAGGCATAAACCGTTTATCGGTCGG
>SPDA01000217.1 GCA_004525155.1 Spirochaetales bacterium | reverse complement strand
CTGGCCTGGCTTGTGTTGTCCGCTACATTTTCCATAACTTTAAGATGGGCATAGTACCCGAGACATTCGGCCATAATGCCCAGCTCCTTCATATACTGAAGGCAGGCGCGGAGGGATTCTGCGGATTTACCCAGGGTGCCCTTGAATTTCTCGATTTCCGGAAGCATCTCCTGGAATTTTTCGAAGGATTTGTCCCATTCCGCGTCATCGGGACAGAGTTTGGAAAGATCCCAGGTATGGGCCGGGGGAACATCCTTCCGCTCCGTGATCTCTTCTACAACGGCTTTCCTCATTGTTCCTTCCTCCGGTTCGGTTTTAGCTTCAGTTTAAAAATCGTGAAACGGTATGCAGAAATATATCCATGTCTGCGGGTGTTCCTATGGTGATGCGCACAAACTGATCTATTGTTTCTTTATTGAAGTGCCTGACCAGTATACCCCGCTCTTTCAGTTTCAGATACAGGTCCCTGCCGCTGATACCCGGCTTGCGGGCAAACACAAAATTGGCCTGTGACGGAAGCACCTGCCATCCTGTTTTTACAAGATTTTCCGTAAAAATTGTCCTGGTATTGGCGACTTCCGCGTTCATTTTCCGGAAATATTCGGCCTGATCACAGGCATGACAGGCTATTTCCTGGGAGATATAGTCCAGGGGGTAGGAATTAAAGGAATCCTTGACGGTAAAAAGGGCATTCACAGCCTCCTTCGAACCGAGGGCGTACCCAATCCTCAGGCCGGCCAGGCTCATCCCTTTGGAAAAAGTACGCACAATGACGAGATTGGGAAACCGGTCGAGCAGGGGCAGGGCGGATTTTCCGCCGAAATCGATGTATGCTTCGTCAATTATAACCGCTTTATCCTGCGGAAAGCGGCTCAGGAGGCTCTCGATCTTGTCAGGCTCCAGCAAGATGCCCGTCGGTGCATTGGGGTTGGGAAAGATGAGACCGGATGAATTTGCCGCTTCCTGCAGAAACCTGTCAATGGAAACCGAAAAATCGGGGTTAAGAAGCGCCGGTATATATGGAAGATTATAGAAACTGCAATAAACCGGGTAAAAACTGTAGGTAACCGCCGGAAAGAGAACGCTGCCCCTGTTCCGGTCGAAAAAAGCGTAAAAACAGAAAGAAAGGACTTCATCGCTTCCGTTGGAGACGAACACCCTTTCCGGCGGCAGGCCGTGCAGGCTGCCGAGTTTTTCCCTGAGCCTGCTGCAGAGAGGGTCCGGGTAAAACTTAAGTCTTTCCGTATCGAGGCTGCCGAGCAGCTTTTTTATCGACTCCGGCGGAGGATAAGGATTCTCATTTGTGTTAAGTTTTATATAGGATCTGTCCTGAGGCTGCTCCCCTGCTGTATAAGGAACAAGGTTTTTCACGGCTTCTGAAAGCATAACTGCATAAGAATGGAGATAATTGCATCCTTGGTCAATAGACCTGCCGGGCAGGGGCAGTAATTGGGATATTCTCATGGTATAATAATGGAATGCAAAGCGGTCCGAAGAGTAAAGCCCTCTATGACCGGGCGAGCGCTGTTATTCCCTGTGAAGAGCGTCATCAGGGGATGACGAGCCATGCATAAAAAAACGGCGCTCGTTATTCTGACGCTCATGCTCATGAGCGCATATCTCCTGCCGGCCGAGGGGCAGGGCGAAGGGGGCAGTTCAGTGAAGATAACCGAGGTGACCGCGGGCTCCCACGGCCCCGGCAGGTTCAGGGCCTTTGTCGCCGTTAAACCCCTGGGCCGGGCCCTGGCCGGCATGGTGGACGGCAACAATCCCAGGCCTTTCGCGAGGGAAGTCAAAGTGCCGGTTCCGCCGGCCGCGAAAAAAAGGATTTTTTCCCTGGCAGCGGCAGTGCTCCGGGGCGATCCGGGAATGGAACCGGTCATCGACAGAAACGATATCCTCGATATTACCATTGTCACATCCGGCGGGAAGTACCATATGTATGTAAGGGATTTGGGCGGCGCCTTCGCGCGGGATGACCTGAACGAGCTCGACGGCATCCTCAAGTCCCTCGCCCGGGAAGCGGGATTTGCCTGGAACTGAAAGCGTTTGAATCCAGCCCGGGAAGACGGCGGGAAATCGGAATTCTCTTGACAGCCTGTTTCGGTATGAGTATTTTAATTCGTATACGAAATATTAGTACCCGAAAGGGATTAAAAAAGTGCATGAATCGAAAACGGAACTTGCTGAACTGACTAAACTTTTCCATGAAATTAACCTCATTCTCAAACAGAATATGCGGAAGGAATTCGAGGGCGTAGGGATTACCATGCCCCAGGGTATGATACTCGGTGTGCTCTTCCAGGAAGGGCCGCGGAAAATCAGTGATTTGAGCAAAGCCTTAAGCCTCTCGAACAGTACCGTCTCCGGCATAGTGGACAGACTGGAGAAACAGAACATTGTGGAAAGGGTACGGACGGAAGAGGACCGGCGAATCGTTGTTGTCCACCTTACGCCCGCTTTCGGGGAACTGCACCGCAATTTTCATAAACGGATAGGGATGATATTGGAAAAAACGCTTAACACGGCCGCACCCGCGGATATTGCGACCATATTCAGGGGCTTGCGGCTCCTAAAAAAATTGCTTGAAGATCAAAGGGAGTGATACTTAAACATGCTTAAACTGTTCAGATTTTTAAAACCGTACTGGGGTATGATTGCCGCGGTACTGGTTCTTGTTTTTCTGCAGACACTGGCGGACCTCTTCCTGCCGACCCTCATGTCCGATGTCATAGACAAGGGCGTCATGAACGGGGACACTGCCTTGATTCTCCGGCTTGGCGGGCGGATGCTTCTCTTCGCCGGCGGAGGCGTGATTTGCGCCGTTGTTGCCAGCTTTTTATCCTCTAAAACCTCCATGGGTTTCGGCAGGATCATTCGCAACAAGGTCTTCGAAAAAGTGGAGAGCTTTTCCCTGCACGAGTTTGACAAATTCGGCACTGCCACCCTCATTACCAGGAGCACCAACGATATTACCCAGGTGCAGATGGTCACCATGATTATCATGCGGATGATGGTAGCGGCGCCCATGATGGCCGTTGGCGGTATTATCATGGCAATGTCCAAGGACAAGCCCCTTACGCTCGTGTTCGTGGTGGCCCTGCCCGTCCTTATCGGCGCCATCAGCCTTATGGCAGTCAAGGGACTTCCCTTTTTTAGGGTCATCCAGACCAAGATAGACAGGATAAACCTGGTTTTAAGGGAAAGGCTTACGGGTATACGGGTTATCCGTGCCTTCAACAGGGTGGCCCATGAGAAGGCCAGGTTTGAGGAGGCCAACGCGGACCTGACCAGGAATTATATAAAAATAAACAGGATAATGGCATTTCTTATGCCCACCCTCATGCTGATCATGAATTTCACGACCCTCGCCATTCTCTGGTTCGGCATAAAGCGGATTGACAGCGGAAGCATGGAGATGGGCTCGCTCATTGCCTTTACCCAGTACGCTTTTCAGATACTTTTTTCCATGGTTATGGTTTCCATGATGTTCATCATGGTGCCCAGGGCCCAGGCTGCGGCGGTCCGCATAAATGAAGTGCTTGGTACGGAACCGGAAATCACGGACGCTGCAGAAACCAGGACGGCGGAGAACAGGCACGGTTATCTCGAATTCCGCAACGTATCTTTCAGTTATCACGGCGCGGAACAGCCCGCGCTTGACGATATTTCCTTTACCGCATCGCCGGGGGAGGTGACTGCCATAATAGGAGGCACAGGGGCCGGCAAATCGAGCATGCTCAATCTTATTCCCCGGTTTTACGATGTCGAAAGCGGAGCTGTGCTGATAGACGGGGTGGATGTGCGGGAAATGTCCCAGGAGTATCTGCGAAGTAAAATCGGTTTCGTTCCTCAGAAGGCGGTACTTTTTTCCGGCACCATTACGGACAATATCCGTTTCGGGAACGGGAAGGCTTCCGGAGAGGAAATTACCGCTGCGGCGGAAACCGCCCAGGCCATGGAGTTCATATCTTCCATGGATCTGGGATTCGATCATGAGATTTCCCAGGGAGGCACCAATGTTTCCGGCGGGCAGAAACAGAGGCTGTCCATAGCCCGGGCGCTGGCGCGCAAGCCGGAGATACTGATCTTTGACGACAGCTTTTCCGCCCTGGATTTCAAAACCGACTCAAGGCTCCGCGGCGCTTTGAAAAAACTCCTCAACACGGAAATGAAAGACGTAACCGTCCTCATCGTGGCCCAGCGGGTAGGTACGGTTATGGACGCGGACAGAATTATCGTCCTCGATGACGGCAGGATATCGGGTACCGGCACGCATGAGGAACTGCTGCATTCCTGCCAGATTTACCGGGAAATCGTATCCTCCCAATTTGCAGGGGATGCGGCGGCAGCGCCGAAGGGGGTGACAGCATGAGCGATTCAGGAATGAAAAACGGACAGAGTTCTGCAAAGCCTCCGGCATCCGTGCGCAGCGGGGGGCCTTTCGGCGGCGGTCACGGCATGGGCCGGCCGGTGGAGAAAGCGAAAAATTTTAAGGCAACCCTGAAAAGGCTTCTGACTTACCTGAAGCCGCACAAGGTGAACCTGGTAATTGTGATAATCTTCGCCGTGGCGAGCACCACCTTCATGATCGCGTCGCCCAAGATAATCGGCAGGGCCATGAACAAGCTCAAGGACGGTTTCGTGGCGCGGTCCGTTCTGCGGAAAATGACGGATATGCAGAATCAGCTGACGGAAATGATCGCGCAGGGCGGTTCCTCGCAGCAGCAGCAGCTTACGCCTGCCATGCTCGACGGCTTGAAGCAGTTCATGGCCCTTCCTTCGCTTGACGGGGCCGCGGATTCGAATGAAAAGGCGGACATCGTCGAAAAATTGATGAGCCTGGCGGGAACGCTTCCTGTCCCGGGCCTGTCGGCGGCTGAAATGCCGGCTGATGGCGCAGCTCCGGAGGCTAAACAGGCTACCCTTGTTAAGCTGACCCCGGAACAGATTGCAGACTCCTTCCGCGCCATCCGGGAAACGGGAGGGAAAATAGATTTCCGCTATATCGGCATTATTG
>SPDA01000288.1 GCA_004525155.1 Spirochaetales bacterium | reverse complement strand
TAATACAACTAAATCGTACATTACAGCCTCCCCGCTATCCCGCCAGCAGCATATCGATCCGGCTTACAGCCTGGACTAGTTCCTGCAGAAAACGCGCGCCCGGAGCTCCGTCAACTGCCTGATGATTTATCGTAAGGGTTAGACCCATGTGCGGTTTGAAGACCGCGGTTTCTCCTTTCATGACAGCTTTCGGCTGAATAGAACAGACGTCGAGAATCGCGACTTCCGGAATGTTCAGCACAGGCGTGAAGCTCTCAATCCCTAAAGCCCCGAGATTGGTAACCGTAAAGCTGCCGCCGGAAAGTTCCTCCGGTCTGGCGCTTCCCTTCTGGCAGGCTTCGACGAGCCGCCGGCTTTCCAGGGAAATTTCCTTCAGGCTTAATCTCTCCGCGCCGCGGATGACGGGCACGAGGAGCCCCTTCGGCGTATCCACGGCGAAACCCAGATTGACCTGTCCGAACCGGCGTATCGTATCCCCGAGAAAATGGGCGTTTAAGTCCGGGTATTTCGGCAGAACCCGGGCAACGGCAAACAAAACGAGATCGTTTATTGTTATGCCGGAAAGGCCCAGGGGCTCACCCTCTTCTTTGAACCGCTTCCGTAATGAAAGCAGGGCCGCTGCCTCCGCGGAGGTATTCATGGTGAGCTGGGCGGTGGTGGAGACTGATTGAAGCATGCGGGAGGCAACGATTTTCCGGACTCCCTTTACCGGGATATCCGTATACGCCGCTGCGGCGGTTCCGGCCGCCGGCTGACTTCCTGCAAAACCCGTGGCAGTCAGATCGCCCGCAAGCACCCTGCCGCCGATACCGGAACCGGAGGCGGGAACTTCCATCCCCGTTTTTACAAGACCCAGGGCAGCCGGAGAAAGCGGTTCTCGGCTGGAAAGCACGTACTGGATGTCCCTTTCTATTATTCTGCCTTCCGGCCCGGTTCCGGCAAGATCACGGTAATCGATGCCCCTGCTCCGGGCCAGTTTTTTGGCCCTGGGCGATACCGCGGTTTTTTCCTCTGAACCCCGAGGCAGTTCCGCCGGAATGTTTTCCGCTGCCTCTGCAGGGACCTCTTTTTTCTTTTCCGGTTCCGGAAGACCCTCGCCTGAAGTATTCAGGCCTGAAGTATTCAGGAAGGATATATCCTCTCCCGGGTTTCCGATGGCCGCGATAGGCGTGAGCACTGGTACATCGTCCCCGGAATTGAAGAATATCTTTAACAAGGTGCCGTCCGCCGGAGCCTCCACTTCGAAAGCCGCTTTGTCCGTTTCCACCTCGCAGATTATATCACCCGATTTAATTGTGTCGCCCTCCTGCTTCTTCCATTCGAGAATGATGCAGGATTCGACCGTATTTCCCTGCCTGGGCATGAGAACCTGAAACGCCATTTGTTGTTTCTCCTTATACTAATCTTATGGAAAATTCCGGGGATTGAAGCCTTTCATAAATCCCGGGATCAAGATTATTGTCAGTTATCAATATATTTATACGGGACAGAGGAAGCACCCGGACAAACCCGGCCCTGCCGTACTTCGAGGAGTCCGCCACCAGGACGGTCCGTTCAGCCTGCTCCGACATTTTTTTAACGATTTCAGCACCCTCCGTCAGATGCGTGGTAAGACCGAAGTCCTCCGCGAACCCGTCGGTCCCCACGAAGGCGGTCCTGACGTGATACTGTTCCAGCTCCCTTAAGGAAAGGGGACCTACAAAAGATTCCGTGGGCGGCTTGAATTCGCCGCCGACAGAGATAAGTATCAGTGAAGGATTGGACCTGGCATAGGGGATGATGAGGGCGGAATTTGAAACAATGGTGATATCGCGCCTGCCGAGAAGGTATTTTGCTATGAGAGCTGTCGTGGTTCCAGCCTCTATCATGATGGTATCGCCGTTTTCGATGAGGGAAGCCGCCTCCCGGGCAATGCGGTTTTTCTCGTCCACCCTCTGCTTCTGCCTGTCCCGGATGCTCGGGTGAAAGGCAGGAATCCCCCCACCCCTGGTCCGTATGATGAAACCCTTGTCTGCAAGGCTGTCCAGATCACTGCGGGCGGTTACCACGGAAACACTCAGCTCCCTGCCCAGATCGGTAAGGCTTAGGGAACTGTCTTCCGTCAAAAGCTGAAGAATCTTGCTTTCTCTTTCCGATAACTGCATTGTCATTATAAATAATCTTTCTTTTTACTTTCTAATCTCTTTCCAATATATATCCACATTACATCAAGATCAAGTACGAAAGAAAGAATTCGGCAGTTTTTTTCAAGGGAATCAGGCATCCGGCAGCACTCTGCATAACGTCCAGCCTGCTGCCGCAGCCGCAGTTATCGGGTCTCAAACTTCCGATTCCCGGAGTCCCTTAAGAATATCCAGAACCCGGTCCCTGTATTCCAGGGGGTTCTCCACCCTGCCCCATCCCATTTGAATCTGATGTATGCCGTCATAGGCAGCGTCTGCGTAGGACCGTATGTAGTGCGGGATGTCTTCTTCCATGAGAATGGAACCGATAAGTGCCGCTTCGCTCTGATCGTTAAGGATGATACTTTCATCTTTTTTCAAGGCATTCATCTCCTAAAAAAGATCCTGAAAAGCATTTGCGGCTGTGTATACACTGCCGACACCCGCTATATAGTCCGCAACCCGTACGGCTTCCAGAATTTCCTCTTTCGTGGCGCCGCTTTTCTGCGCCATAACTGCCAGAGTTTTTACGCCGGCCGCCGCTCCGTGGGCGGCATCAAGGGCGAGAGCAATCAGCAGCTTGTGTTTCTTCGAAAGGGCGCCGTCTTCCAGTGCCATGGCTCTCGTTTTTTCCACGTGATCAAACAGCGTACTGTCCAGTTTGTTGATAATGTCCAGGGGATGCATATATTTGTTCCTCCTCCGGCATTATAGCAAATTACAAGGATGAAGGCAAAAGCGCAGGCGCCTTCAATACTTGTCATGCAGGCTCCATTGGGGTATGAATAGGACAGGGAAAAGAAGCCAGTGACGCAGCTAACCGATGCCCGCCCAGCCGAAAAGGCGCGCAAACCGCTCATAGATTTTGTCCGCGGTCTCGCAGTTCTGATGATGATTGCCTATCACACGGCCTATTTTGCCGATTACAACGGTCTTGCCGATGTGCCGCTTTTCGAATCCGATTTCTGGTTTTACTCGCCCCGCGTTATCGTAAGCCTGTTCATGCTCTGTTCCGGCGCCAGCCTGTACCTCTCCTGCAGGGACGGTATCCGGTGGGGGCGGTATCTCCGCAGGCTCGGGATCCTGTCGCTTCTGGCAGGCGGCATCACTCTGGGCACCTGGATTTTCTTCAGGGAAAATTTTATTTTCACCGGCATCCTTCACTGCGCGGCCGGGGCGAGCATTCTGGTGCTTCCGTTTTTAACCGCTCCGCTGATACGCCGGCCGTGGATTGCCCTGGGAGCAGGGGCTGCCCTTATCGTTTTGTCCAGGTTAAACATTCTTCCCAATCTGCCGCCGCACATCGAGGGAGTCGTTTCCATGGACTACATTCCCGTCCTTCCCTGGGCTGCTCCCGTGTTTATCGGCGTCTTTCTGGGGTCCCTTGCGGCAGCAGCCCCGTCAAACATGCCCGGCAGCCTGAAGAACGATGCCGATGCTCCCGGCGGAATAATTCCGCTCCCGCGGTTTTATGGCAACCCCGTATCGAAAGCGGTGCTGTTTCTCGGCAGGCGGAGCCTGTTGGTGTACTTTATTCACATAGCAATAATTTTCGGCATTACGATGGGGATAGCGGAAATGTTACGGTGAAACCTCCGGGAACTCCGCCCGGAGGGTATATCCTTCCTGCCTGAACGATTTGATTTCCTCAACCATGGCGGCAACATTTTCAAGGGGGAAATGCGGCTTGATATGATGGTCGGGCCCGCAGATAAATCCTCCTCCTTTTCCGAGAACTTTTATCCGGTCCCGTACTTCCCTTCTCACATCCGCGGAACTCCCGAAGGGCAGCGTCTGCTGGGTATTGATTGCGCCGAAAAAGGTTATATGTTTTCCGTATTCCCGTTTGATTTTTTCGGGTTCACTTCCGGGAATATGAACCTGTACAGTTTCCCAGACATCGAGGCCGATATCGATGAGATCGGGAAGCACGGGAGTTATTCCTCCGCAGGAATGGAACCACACCCGCAGGTTAAATTCCTTTGCCAGGCAGAATATTCTTTTATACGAGGGTTTCAAATATTTCCGCCACATCCCGGGAGCGATGAGCATGCCCCGCTGGCCGGCAAAATCATC
>SPDA01000074.1 GCA_004525155.1 Spirochaetales bacterium | reverse complement strand
CGGAATACGCTTCTGCCTTTTTTGAATTCCGCCTCCAGGGTCCAGTATTCTTCGGCAATAAAGCTCTCCACTTCCGCTTCCCTGTCGCAGATAAGCCGGAGCGCCACGCTCTGGACTCTTCCCGCTGAAAGTCCGTTCTTCACCTTTTTCCAGAGAAGGGGAGAAAGATTGTATCCCACAAGCCTGTCCAGAACACGCCTCGCTTTCTGTGCGTCCACCTTGGTAAGTTCCACTTCCCCGGCGGATTTGAGGGATTCCTGGATGGCGCTCGGTGTTATCTCGTTGAACACGATACGTTCAATCTTAAGGGAAGGTTCCTTTTTCAGCATTGCGTTTCGCAGATGATAGGATATGGCCTCTCCTTCCCGGTCGTTATCCGATGCCAGCAGGACGTGGCCTGCCTTTTTTGCCAGGCTCAACAGATTTTTCAGGATTTTTGCCTTTCCCCTTACCGTTATGTATTCCGGCTCAAAATCGTCATCCACATCTATCGCGAGCCGTGACTTGGGCAGGTCTATCAGGTGTCCCATGGAGGCGGCAACCGTATACCCGGGGCCCAGATAACGCTCTATTGTTTTAGCTTTCGCAGGTGATTCAACCACCAGCAGGGTATGAATTTTTACCGGCATCCTACAGTCTCCTAAAAAACCCGCCATACCGCGAATGCGCGGTACCGCAAAGTTCATCTTCTAGATTTTTTGCCATTGACCGTCCCGCGTTCGGCGGAAAATTCAATGGTTCTTCCCCGGCTGGAATGTCGGAAAAGGCGGAACCCGCCCCAAGCTGGGTCACCAGGTCCAGGGGATTTTGTACAACACATGCGCCGTCGTAGGCAATCCTGGCAGTGCCTTTCCCGGGCAAACCTTCCAGACCCTCCTGCAGAACCATCACCTCTCTGCCCTGGTCAAGGGCGTAATCCGCGGTAATGAGCGCTCCGGAATGTTCCGGGGCCTGGGCTATAACGACGACCCGGGCAAGGCCGCTGATTATCCGGTTCCGTGAAGGAAAGTTATAGGCAAGCGGGGGCACCCCCGGAGGAAATTCGCTTATGAAGCCGCCGCCGTCGAGCAGATCCGCGGCAAGCGGCTTGTTTTCCTTAGGGTACACGGTATCTATACCCGTTCCGAAAACGGCGAAGGAAGGACATCCGCCGTCCAGGCAGCCCCTGTGCGCCGCGGCATCTATTCCGCGGGCAAGGCCGGAAACAACGGAGATGCCCGCGTTCCCGAGGGCCAGGCAGAGATTGTAGGCGGCCTTAAGCGCGCTGCCGGTCGGCCTTCTTGTCCCCACCACGGCGGCAAGGGGTCTTTCGGCAGGAGGTGTTACCCCTCTGACAAAAAGAAGAAAAGGAGGATCGTAAATTTCCCGGAGCTGGGGCGGATAATCCCCGTCCCAGTACCAGACGATCCTGGCATTTCCCGATTCGCACCGGGCAGCGTCCGCTTCCCCTGCCCTGAGGAGACTGCCCGGGTCCCAGGAGGGATTCCGCAGGCGCCGCTGTATCAGGGAAGAGATATCATCGAGTGAAAACCGCATAAAATCGTTTTCCGACCCGCACAGATCGGCAATCAGAAGTTTTTCGGCGGCGGATAGAAAGGTTATCCGGTTTAAGGCGCATAGAAAATGTCTATCTTCCATAAGCCCCCTCCAGGATCGCGCGCTTGTTCTCTTCTGCAACGGTCTTCTGCTCCGATGTATGGGACTTCTTTATTATTTCATCATACAGGGTAACGGCGCCTTCGACGTTTCCCTCGGCGATATACACCCGCGCCAGCAGAAATTTCGCGTCATTGTGCGAAGGCTCGTTGTTGATGAGACGCTCGAGAAGAGGCTTCGCAGACAGGGTCTCATTCAGCTCGAAGATATACAGAATGGACAAGCCGTACAGGGATTCACCGTGGTTTCTGTTAAGGCTGAGGGCCCTTTTGTAATAGGCTTCAGCCTTTCGGAGTCTTTCCTGCCTTGTGCCTGGTTCCTGTTCCGATTTCGCCGTTCTCGCCTCGCAGACGCCGGCAAGATAAAAAAGTATGGGTTTTTCCGGATAATAACTGATCGCCTGGTCCAGGTTTTTCACAGCTTCTCCGTACATCTTCTTTTCCATATAAAGTTCAGCAAGGGTTTTATAGTACTCGCCCAGGAATTCCGAAGCCTTGACTTTTTGTTCAAGTTCGTTTTCATAAAGCCGCATGGTCTTTTTAATGTCTCCGACCCTGTCTTCCCAGCTTGCTCCATCGAGATTTTCATAATTCTTAGCCAGCGCCAGGATCTGCTTCCTTTCCCTGCTGCAGGACATGAACATGACCAGGCAGAATCCGCCGGCCACACATGCTAATAACGCTAAACTTGTCCTCCTGCTTTCAAATTTCCCTTTTTTTATCAAAATTTCAGCCTCTTGGGTGAAATTGGGCATGGTACGCCTTAAGATGTTCCTTGTCCAGATGCGTATAAATCTGGGTGGTACCAATATCAGCATGGCCCAGGAGCTCCTGAACGGCCCTTAAATCCGCTCCGCCCTGCAGCAGATGAGTCGCGAAACTGTGCCTGAGGGTATGCACCTTCGCTTCTATGCCCGCCCCCTGCGAAAGCAGCTTGAAACGCTTCCAAATCGACTTTCTCGAAAGGCCCGAGCCCCGCTGGCTCAAAAAAAGCTTTTCACAGGGTATGTCCCGCTTTTCAAAAAATATCCTGCCCGTACTAAGGTACTGCCTGATCCAGTGGATCGACAACTCCCCCAGAGGAACAATCCGCTCTTTTGAGCCCTTTCCGGTTATGCGCACGATTCCTTCAGCCAAAAACACCTGGGAAAGCCTGACGGTTGCAGCTTCGGAAATCCTCAGGCCGCAGGAATAGATCATCTCGAACATGGCCCGGTCCCGCAAACCCACGGGATGGTTGAGAGGTATGGAATTGAGAAACCTGTCTACGTCCTCTTCCGAAAGAACTTCCGGAATGGACCGTACGAGCTTCGGCATATCGAGCAATTCCGTCGGGTCATCCTCCCTCACTTTTTCCAGCTGAAGAAACCGGAAAAAGGAACGCATGGAACTCAAGGTCTTCGCTATTGTCCGCTGTGAAGCGCCCTTCAGCTGCCTGTCAATGAGATACTGTATGATATGATGAGGAGAAACAGCTGCGTAATCGAGGCCTTCGCTTTTACAGCTGGAAACGAAGGATCTGCAGTCCCTCACATAGGTTTCTATGGTCTGCCTTGAGAGGCGGCGTTCCGCTGCCAGGTAGGCGGTAAAATCCTTGATGCCTTTTTCCATGGGCATAACCGCTATTCGCCCGCAGTCTTGTTCCGCAGTATGGTCGGTATGGAAAGATCGTTTTCCCCCGAATTTCTGCCTATCAGGAACTCACCAGGCGTTCTTCGTATGATGCCGTTTCTCATTTTTACCCACTCACTGTAGGGAATAATCTCCTCCCTGCCTTCTTCATCCTTTTCTTCCGCAAGCTGGGCGGATTCCTGGTTGAAACCGGTGGCTATTACCGTCACTTTTATTTTGTCCTCTAGCGCGGAATCGATACTGGTGCCCGCAATGGTGAACACGTCTTCCGAGGCATTGGCACTGATTATCCGGATTACCTCTTCGTACTCGGAAAGCGCGAAATCGTTGCCGCCGCAGACATTTACGAGGATGTTTTTCGCTCCTTCCATCCTGATATCTTCCAGCAGGGGGTTGTGCATGGCTGCGTTTGCCGCATCCACCGCCCTGTTGTCTCCGCTTGCTATGCCGATGCCCATGATGGCGTCGCCCTGCTCCGACATGACGGTACGGACGTCGGCAAAATCAATATTGATGTCCCCGGGCATGGTTATAAGGTCGGAAATCCCCTGCACCCCCTGACGGAGAACGTCGTCCGCCAGGCTGAAGGCCTCTTTGACCGGTGTCTTTCTATCCACAATTTTAAGGAGGTTCTGGTTTGGTATGACGATAAGGGTATCCACCGCATCACGGAGTTTTTCGATACCCTGCTCCGCGAGGAGCATCTTTTTCTTGCCCTCGAATTCGAAGGGCGTGGTAACCACCGCCACGGTCAGGGCGCCGAGGTCGCGGGCAATCCTGGCCACTACAGGGGCCGCTCCCGTGCCTGTACCGCCCCCCATGCCGGCGGTAATAAACACCATGTCCGAGCCCCGCAGAATGTTTTCGAGCTCCTCCTTGTCCTCGAGGGCGGCCTTTTCACCGATTTCCGGCTTCCCGCCCGCCCCGAGTCCGCTTGTGAGCTTTGATCCCAGAGGTACCTTGGTTTCAGCGTTGGACAGTTTAAGCGCCTGCAGGTCCGTGTTGGCGCCGATGAACTGCACTTTTTTAAGTCCCCGGGCGATCATGCGGTTTACGGCGTTGTTGCCCCCGCCGCCCACGCCGACGACCTTGATCACCGTTGGACTTGTGAAATTGCTTTCTAATATTTCGAGCTGCATATCATCCCCTCCCAGTTTTCGATATTGAAAATCCGGCTGCGGCTGCCAGTTTATCCCCGCACCCGGCATGTACCCGATCCTAGAAAAATTCCTGCATCCATTTCCTCGCTTTGTGGAAAAATCCGTCCCTTTTGTGTTTACCCTGGGGGGCGGCATAATCCTCCATCAGCAGACCTTCCGCTCCGTACATTACCAGCCCCAGGGCTGTTGAATAGGTGGGACTGTTGTACTCCCCGAAAAGCCCTCCAAAGTTAAGCGGATACCCGATGCGGGCTGGAATTCCGAATATTTCCCGCGCCAGTTCCGCAGATCCCTGCAGCAGGGCGCCCCCTCCGGTGAGGACCACGCCGCCGCCTAAGTGTTTCAGAAAACCCTTTTTTTCAACCTGGTCCCGCACCATGCTGTAAATTTCAGTCATCCGGGACTGGATTATTTTGCACATTTCCTTGCGCGGCATGGAAGTGGCAGGCCACCCTCCCACACCGGGAATGAGGACTTCCTCTTCCGCATCCACCATGGGCAGAAAACATGAGCCTGCCTCCTGTTTTATCCGTTCAGCAGCCTCAAGAGGCGTTTTCAGCAGAATTGAGAGATCACTGGTCACCTGCCCCCCCCCAAGGAAATGACATTGGTGTGGTAGGGGGAACCGTCAATATGCACCAGCACATCCGTGGTACCTCCTCCAAGGTCCACAAGGAGAACGCCGAGTTCCTTTTCATCCTCCGTAAGAACGGCGCGGGAAGAGGCGAGGGACTCGAGGACAATATCGTTGACCCTGAAGCCCGCCCGGTTTACGCATTTAATCAGGTTCTGAGCGGCGGTTGCGGAACCCGTAATTATATGAACCTCCGCTTCCAGCCGTATGCCTATCATGTCTATGGGGTTTTTGATGCCCCCCTGCTCATCCACGATGAATTCCTGCGGTATCACATGGAGGACTTCCCTGTCCATGGGAATTACAATTGCCTTGGCCGCATCGATGACCCGGTCCACATCCTCTTTCGTAATTTCCCGGCCCTTGCCTGTCACCGCAACGACGCCGCGGGAATTGATGCCGTCGATATGGCCGCCGGCAATACCGGTAAAAACTCCGCTCACTTCCCTTCCCGCCATCTGTTCAGCGTCCTCAATGGCGGTACGCACGGTCTTGAGTGTGGATTCAATATTGATGACCACTCCCCTTCTCAAGCCCTGGGAAGGGCACTTGCCAACTCCGATAATTTCGATAGATCCGTTTTCATTGTATTCACCTATCACGGCGCAAACCGTAGAGGTGCCTATATCCAAGCCTGCGATAATCGAGTCTGCGGGCAAAATCTTATTCCTCCTTCATGGTATAAACCACGTCCGCTGTACGGAAGTCAAGTTCTTTCAGTCGATCGATGATGCCTTCCCTTGAAACCACATCCAGTACCATGAGCATGTATTTAAGCTGCTGTGCATCTATGGACCTGCCGATTCTGACGGGCAGCCTGTAATGTTCGGGAAAAAGCAGCACTTCATAATCTATTTCATTTTTTTTGATAAATTTCAATTCTGAAATCGCTTCGAGAAGGACGGGTTCCCTGGTTTTTATGGTCTTCATGTCCTTTAAAAATGACACCAGTTCCTTGGGCAGGACTACGCCTGTCCGGATGTCTGCGAACCTGAGCCCCGAAACCACGGGAAGCTTCAGGTCGGATACATCCGCCCCGATCTGAAACACGACGCCTTCCTCATCGAAGGCCAGCGGAATGGAGTATCCCGAGTTCGTTTCCGCGAGACTCACGGCCAGCGGTATCCTTGGAACGATGTAAAGGGATACGGTGTCCGGAAAAGTCTTGTTAACCCGCGCGTCCTTTACGGCCGGGTGCTTAAGCAGTTTTGCCCGCACATCCTCCGTGTTCACGTTATGGTAGAGTTCCTGATTACCCAGGCCGGTAATGCCGATAATCTCCTCCTTGGAAAGCATGAGGGGATTCTCCGCGTCTATCAGGATTTTCTTGACCTGCAGTTTGGGCGCAAAAATGAAATTGAAGAGCAGCTCGATGACGAGAATAAACGACAGCACGGAAATGACTATTACAAAAATTTTCCTCGTTACCTTCCTGCTGTCCTTTTCCGGACGGCTTTCACGGCGGTTTTCCGGCTGCTGCTCCTGACGCCCCGCCTGTCCAGGCACGGCTTTCTTTTTTGTGAAATAATTCTCCTTTGCCGTGTTTTCGTACCTGCGTGCACGGTATCCGGGGGCGGTCCCGGCGCCTTTTTCCCGGGAAATACCGACCGGCCGGAAAACGTACTTTTCCCGCTCCGTTCCGGTACTGGACGGCGTGGCCGTACTAGTCATCGGCTGCCTCCTCCCCTGCGGCGCAGTTTCTGGAAACATTGATGAGCACACCGCACATGATAAGAGCCATTACAATCGAAGACCCGCCCGAGGAAAAGAAAGGAAGCGGTATCCCGGTTGCCGGTATCAATCCGCCCACAACTCCTATATTGAGCAGGGTCTGGTAGAGAATGGTCGTGGTAATGCCGAAGGCGCAGTAATAACCGAACTTGTTTTCACTTTTCAGCGCTATCTGGTAACCCCGGAAGGCGAAAGCGAGAAATACGGACAGAATAAACAGCACGCCGATAAAACCCGTTTCCTCTCCCAGGACGGCGAAAATAAAATCCGAATGCGCTTCCGGAAGACCTCCGAGTTTTTTCGTGCCTTCCCCGATGCCGACGCCCCAGAAACCGCCAGTGGAGAGTGAAGAAAGGGCGGCATTGACCTGATATCCGGAACCCACGGGATCGAGGTCCGGGTTGATAAAGGTCAGAATCCTTCTGACCCTGTGCTCCTTGGTAAAGAGAAGGATGCCTGCCAGGGGAATGCCGATGGAGGAGAGAAACAGGAAATACCACACATTGATCCTGGCTATAAAAAACATGAGAAGTACAAGAAAAAATACGAAAAAGGCGGTGGAAAAGTCATTCTGAATATATATAAGGATTATGAAGACGGCCGAAATGACGAGAAGAGGCATGATGGTTTTTACAAAATCGTTTATACGGTCCTCTTTTTTGCTGAAAATGTGGGAAAGATACAGTACCAGGGACAGTTTTACCAGCTCCGAAGGCTGGAAGGAGAAACCGACCAGAAAAATCCAGCGCCTGGAACCCTGAATCACCCTGCCAACACCCGGAATAAATGTGAGAATCATCAGAATAAAGGAAGCAAGCAGAAGGAAGGGTATGAACTTCTTTATCG
>SPDA01000240.1 GCA_004525155.1 Spirochaetales bacterium | reverse complement strand
CTGAAAAACCTTAAAGACAGGGACCTCCGGCGTGAAGGTATCCTGGTAGCTGAAGGAAGGTTCCTCACGGAACGGTTTCTCGCTTCCGGCTGGCAGGTCAGTCTCCTCGCCTGTCTGCCGCATCTCGAGCAGGAAATAACTGCCCTGGCGGAGGCTTATGCCGCGGGGGGGCAGGCCCCCTGCCCGGTGGAGGTGCTCACCCGGGAAAAAATGGAGGACCTGGCCGGGTTTCCCTTTCACCGGGGAGTTCTTGCGGCTGGTCCGAGACCTGAATTTTCAACTCTCCCGGAATTTTTGACCCGTCAGCCGGATGCCTCCCGTATCGTTATCTGTCCGGATCTTTCTGACGCTGAAAACCTTGGTTCCATAATCCGGAGCGCCGCCGCTTTCGGCTGGGACGCCGTTGTTACAGGCAGCCGGTGTACGGACCCTTTAAGCCGACGGGTCTTGAAGGTTTCAATGGGCGGTGTATTTTCCCTTCCCCTGATCGAAGCCGGCGGCAAGAGTACTGCCGGGATCAGCGCCGCGGATGAGCTCAAGGCTGCCGGATTTACCCTTGCGGGGTCGGCCGCGCCGGGCGCGCACACTGATTACCATGACAATTCGTCCGGACAGCCCTTCCCCCTTGAGGATTTTACCCGGCCGCGGAAGATCGCCCTGGTCCTGGGCGGCGAGGCCTATGGACTTGCTCCTCCCTGGGCTTCACGATGCGATTCATTTATCACCATCCCCATGGCGGCCGCCGTGGATTCGCTCAACGTGGGGGTGGCTGCCGCGATAATAATGCACCGCCTGCAGAAATAACCCTTGACATCCGGCGTCTATTGTACTATACTTATATTGTACTAGTACTTTAATACAATTCGAGCCGTTATATGCAGAAAGAAGACGTCAAAAAACTCGAATTCTCTCTGGACCCTAAAAGCGGCGTACCCTATTACAAGCAGATCATCATCCAGGTGGAGATGGCCATCGCCGACGGAAGACTTTCCAAGGACGAGCAGCTTCCCACCGTGCGGAGCCTCGCCGTAGATCTCCGGATTAATCCCAACACCGTGGCCAGGGCCTACAACGAGCTGGAAATCCGCGGCATTGTCACCACCCAGCAGGGATCCGGCACCTTCATAAACACGCAGGAAATCGAGATAAGCGCCGTTGAAAGGGAGAGATTTCTTGCCGAAATTACGCGGCCTTTTATAATCAAGGCGGCATCCTACGGAATAAATCTCCAAGAAATAATTAAATACCTCATGGAACTGGAGAAAAACATATGATCCACGTAAAAAACACCTATCTGTCCGACAGGATAAAAAATGTTCAGCGGAAATTTTTTGTCCGGGATTTCAGCTTCAACGCCTTTTCATATTTCGTACTCGGAATCTTCATTGCCGCTGGCCTGATACTTCAGCTCAAGGCGGTGCCGGAAACCGGTGTACGCCGCCTCGTTTATGTTTCCGTGGGACTCCTGGTCTTCGCCGGGGCGCTCACCAAACTGCCTTCATGGAAAGTCACACTGCAGCTGGTCATTCTGCTCTGGCTCGGCGTCATCGCCCTGCTCGACTTGAGTTTTTATCCCATCGCCGCCGCAGGTTCCCTTGGGCTTGTCTTCTCGTCATCATTTCAGCTTGTATACCATTGGGACAAGGTAGTGGTGCTCCGCATGGGAAAGTTCAGGAGGATTCACGGTCCCGGCCTTTTCCTTCTCTTTCCCCTCATCGACAGGATTGCGGATTTTGTGGACACCCGAATCCGGGTAACGGATTTCAGCGCAGAGAAAACCATAACGAAGGACACGGTTCCCGTGCATGTGGACGCGCTTGCCTTCTGGATGATCTGGGACGCGAAGCAGGCGATACTGGAGGTTGAAAATTATATGGAAGCCATCGTGCTGTCCGCCCAGACCGCCCTCAGAGACTCCATCGGCAAGCACGATCTGGCCACCATTCTTTCGGAGCGCGATTCTCTCGGAAAGGAGATACAGCAGGTCCTGGACCAGAAAACCAATCCCTGGGGCATATCGATACTTTCCATCGAGTTCACGGACATCATCATACCAAAAGAACTGGAAGATGCTTTAAGCAAGAGGGCCCAGGCGGAACGGGAGCGGCAGTCCCGGGTAATCCTCAGTACAGCCGAAGTCGAGATTGCCAAAAAGTTCGAGGAAGCCGCGGAAAGTTACAAGGGAAACCCGACAGCCCTGCAGCTTCGGGCCATGAACATGGTGTACGAGGGCATACGGCAGAAAGGGGCGATGATGATCCTGCCCTCCTCCGCCCTGGACAGCATGAACCTCGGCACCGCCATGGGAGCCGCAGCCCTCACCAAAACGGAAGAAGCCGCCAAACTGCCCGAAAAAAAACAGGAGGAACCTCATGATTGAAGTCAAGGATGTAAGGAAGGACTACAAGGCAGGGGAGACAACAGTCCATGCCCTGCGTGGGGTTTCGATAAACATAGACCAGGGCGCGTTTATCTCGATAGCGGGTCCGTCGGGTTCGGGAAAGACGACCCTCCTAAACCTTATCGGGTGCATAGACGACCCCGACGGAGGCAGCATTACGATAAACGGAATTCCGGTTACCGAAAAAAAAGCGAAGGACCTTGCCCTGTTCAGAAGAAAAAGTCTCGGGTTTATTTTCCAGTCCTTCAACCTTATACCGGTGCTTACAGCCTACGAGAACGTGGCCTTTACCCTGTCCCTTTTAGGGATTCCGGAAAAGGAAACCAGGGAAAAGACCATGGCTTTCCTCAAAGAAGTCGGCCTCGAAGGCATGGAAGACAGGATACCGGCGAAACTCTCCGGCGGCCAGCAGCAGCGGGTCGCCATAGCCCGGGCGCTGGTCAAAGGACCGTCCATCGTGCTGGCGGACGAGCCCACGGCAAATCTCGATTCGGCCACGGGCGAGGCCATCCTCAAGCTCATGGAGGACATGAACAGGAAACATGACACGACCTTCGTATTCTCCACACACGATCCCATGGTGATGGATTTCGCCCGGCGCCTCGTTCTTCTGCATGACGGTCTTATTACGAGCGACAAAGGGAGGACCTGATGAAATTCCTCATAAGTCTGGCATGGAAAAATCTCTCCCGGTACAGGAAACGCACCGTCATCACCGCCGTCGCGCTGGCCTTCGGCATCAGCCTTTTCATATTCATGGATTCCATGCTGATAGGCGTGGAAACCGAGTCGGAACGGAACCTCATCCTCTATGAAACGGGATCCGCCAGGATAATGCACGAAGCCTACTGGGAAAAGCGGGACCAGCTGCCCGTAACCCATACAATCGAAAATCCCGCGGCGGTGGAGGAACGCCTTAAAGGCATGAAGATACCCGCGGCGCCACGCACCGTTTTCGGAGGGGAACTCATCGTCGACAGGGACCCCTTTCCCGAGGACGGGTCCATGCAGGTGCGGGTCTTCGCCATCGACCCGGAAAAGGACGATACTGTCTTCGGCTTCAGGCAGACTGTGGTGGAGGGCCGCTACCTTCTCCCTGATGAAAACGGCATACTTTTAGGCGGCTGGCTCGCCGAAGACCTGGGCGCCAAGATCGGCTACCCGGTCCGCATCGTAACCCGCACCCGTTACGGCCAGCACCAGGTCATGGACCTGGAAGTGGTCGGCATCGTCAGCTGCCCCAATCCCCTCATCAACCGGGGTTCCATTTTCATGCCCCTGGCTACCGCGGACTATTACATGGAAATGGAAGGGGCCGTAACGGAGATAAACTTGAGATTTCCGGAGAACCTGTCTGTCCGGAGCGACGGGGAAAAAGAAGCCGAACAGAAAGCACTGGCGGTCCAGAAGGACCTGGCGGCGGATTTCACCAGCCTGGAAGTTCTTCCATGGCCTGTGCTTGGAAAGGACGCCCTTGCCATTGCCAGGGCCAAGCAGTCCGGTTCGAGCGTAATACTCCTGCTCATCTTTATCATTGCCGCGGTAGGCGTATCCAACACGATGCTCATGGCGATTTTCGAAAGGACAAGGGAGCTCGGCATGATGCGCGCCCTGGGCATGAAGAATTCCCAGATCCGCCTTGCCTTTCTATTGGAAGCCGGCGGCATTGGGTTTATCGGGTCCGCCGCCGGCGTTGTATTAGGTTTTTTCCTCACCTTCCTGATTGTACGCCGGGGCATCGATTTCTCCTGGCTGCTCCGCGACATGGATATCGGCTACAGGATAAGCGGGCTCATGCACGGGGCCTGGAACCCGGGAACCATGATCGAGGCCTTCTTCATCGGCATTGTCATGGCTGCGGTTATCGCGTTTTTTCCGACAAGACGGGCGCTTAAAATGCGCATCACCGACTGCCTGCGGGATACCTAGGGGGCCAGCATGAAGCTCTATTCCATTGCCATCCGCAATATAAAACGGAACAGGCGCAGAAGCATCCTTTCCGTATCCGCCACGGCCCTGGCCGCCATGTGCATGGTTTTACTCTTTTCCTACATCCGGGGAGTGGAAAACAACCTGAAGGAAAATATTCTGACCTATTACACGGGCCAGGTGCGTATACGCCACAAGGATTACGATAAAAACGAACAGATGAACCCGCTTCATCTGAACATCGGCTCCTTCGAAAAAGTCGCGCGCATCATAGACGGTATTCCCGGCGTATCAGCCGTATCGCCGCGGATCAGTTTTCCCGCCGCCATTTACCGGGAGGATGAAAAGTTCGTCGCCATGGGTCTGGGCGTCGATTTCGACCGGGAGCGCCTGTTTCAGGACCTTGACGGAAAAAT